>JAEUUB010000761.1 GCA_016787745.1 Cyclobacteriaceae bacterium | reverse complement strand
TGTGGGGGGTTTATCTATTTTATTATCAAGTCTAAACATTTGCTTAAGAAAAAATGAGCAAAAAAAATAACGCATGAAGAGCGCCTATAACCAGGAGTGGATTTATAATCTGGAAGTGATAAAAAGCGCAAAGCAATGGGCACGGCATAACTTCATTTCTAACGAGCAGAAACTGGCAATAGACGAAGTTTATAAAGTCGCTTTCTATCACCCTAACCTGATTATTCGCCTCTTGTTATTTGTGGCCACTTTAATCGCAATCTCAGGCGTAACCGGTCTCCTGGCG
The DNA here is from genome assembly GCA_016787745.1 of Cyclobacteriaceae bacterium. GTDB lineage: Bacteria > Bacteroidota > Bacteroidia > Cytophagales > Cyclobacteriaceae > ELB16-189. The sequence continues at coordinate 856 of JAEUUB010000761.1, read as the reverse complement.
CTTATGGTGGTTAGTGCGGGGCAAGTGGGTATCTCTATCCTTTGTGTTTTATATGGCATTGCTTCTTTCGTTATTCTTGAAAAACTTTTCATAGCCAAAAATCATTATAAATCGGGCGTAACCGAAGCAATTAATTACCATGCCTGCGGATTTATACTGGGTGGCGTGGCGGGGTTCGTTGACTTTGAAAATCTGCAAATGATACTTTTGGTGTGTCTGTTGGTTTTCACATTTGCAGCCATCCGGTACCTGGATTTGGTGACTACCGTTTTGGCGATGGCCTCTCTCGCGGCCCTTGTTTTTTACAATTGTTTTGAGGGCAGTGGACTCTTTAAACAGATCATCCCTTTTATATTCATTCTAGTCTTTTCAGCCATCTATTTTGTAACTAAAAAGCTCCAGCAACGCGTTGAACTAAATGTGTGGTATTATAATTTGTTAATTATTGAATCGATTTGCCTGATTTTGATTTATCTCAGCGGCAATTATCTAGTGGTGCGCGAGCTGAGCGTTAACCTGATGGATTTATCGCTGGAAGCGGGAGAGGATATCCCTTTTGCTTATCTGTTTTATTTCCTTACGGTATCCGTCCCTCTTAGCTATCTGTATTTTGGAATTACCAGAAAAGATCTTGTCTTGCTTCGAGTAAGCTTATTGGTTTTTGCATTTTCTGTTTTTACGTTTAAATATTATTTTATTCAAGAGCAGGTAGAGATTACCCTTACGTTGGCCGGAATCATTTTAACAGGGCTTACTATTTTGCTCATGCGATATCTTAAAGAAATGCGCGCAGGATTTACCCGCGAAAATCTGATGACATCGAAATGGGCTGCTATGAATGTGGAGGCTATATTAA
>JAEUUB010000108.1 GCA_016787745.1 Cyclobacteriaceae bacterium | reverse complement strand
ATGATTAAGGTAGTTAATCGGCTGAAAAGAATCTTTCCGAAGGCAAGCTTTGTACTGATTGGCATTAGTGACCGTGGAGGAAACGTTGGTGGAGAAATAAAAACCCTTCCGGCCATACCGCGCATGCGCGATACGCAACGGGAAATTGCACGCCAAACACAGATTGCTTTTTGGGATTTGTTCAGCGCCATGGGCGGAGAAAATAGTATGGTTAATTTTACTCATGCAACCCCGCCTTTGGCTGCCAAGGATTATACGCACCTGAATATGCGCGGAGGGCGTAAGCTTGCAAAAAAATTATCCGATGCCTTGCTTTATGAAGAGTACCGGTATGAGTAAGTATTTTATCATTTGGCACTTGCTGATTTTGAGCCATGGGCTGATGGCCCAGGATACTCTTGCCTTTCGTATTCAACCCACATATGACTTTATTGATTCAGATTCCAATACAATCAGCAATCCGGCAACCCTCGTTTCTTTTTATGATAAGTTATACAAACTGAAAAAACAGAAAGAGACCACGGTGAATATTTTACACATTGGCGACTCGCACATTCAGGCAGATTATTTAACCCAGGCTATCCGGGCCCATATGCAACACGAGTTTGGAAATGCCGGTCGTGGGCTTGTTTTTCCAGGGCGTGTAGGTCGTACCCACGAACCGCAAACCATTCATTCGTCTTCTTCGGCCGAGTGGGAATCAAAACGAATACTATATACCGACCAACCCTTGCCCATTGGCATTGGTGCCATGACCATACAAACGAAAGCCACGGAGGCTGCCATCTTATTGAAAACAAAATCGCTGGATAGTATAGATAACGCCTTTAACAAAGTGACCTTCTTCTTTCAAAAAGATTTCAGCAGTTACAACCTGGTTGTTAAGGATTCAGCCGGGCAATACCTGGCATACGTGGGTCCTTATACCTTTGAAACCAAAAACACTTCGCGGATTTTACTTCCTGTTAGCGTAAATCAGATTGAGTTTCAAACCTTACAATCAACGCCTGCACAAAATCAATTTACACTTTTTGGTTTGGCGCTTGAAAATGGGAAGCCGGGAATTCTTTATCACGCTACGGGTGGCAACGGAGCCAAAGTAAAACATTTTGTTGAAGCCACTTATTTTGGAGAGCAAACGCAGGAACTTACTCCTGATCTTATCATTATTTCCCTGGGCACCAACGAGGCTATTGATCATCCCTACATCGATCCTAAATTTTCCTCATACCTCGATACGTTTGTAAACCAATTAAAAAGCAATAATCCGGAAGCGCTATTCTTACTCACCACACCTCTCGATTTCTATAAAAAGAAAACCCGCAGAAATCCGGGCGTGGAAATCATCCGGAGTAAAATACTAGAATATGCCGACACCCATGGGCTTGCCTACTGGGATCTTTATACGAGCGGGGGCGGTAAACATTCGGCCGATCAATGGAAGAAGAATAATCTGATGCAACCCGATGGAATTCATTTTACCAAAGCAGGGTATATTTTACAAGGAAGTTTGCTGTACGAAGCGCTGATAAAAGGCTACAATGAATATGTTCGCTATCGATATCCATAAGCTGGCTAATCAGTTCGTTTATAATCCGCAGGAGCCCTTGCTTTTCAACAGTGGTTTTTTTCTACTGATCTTTCCGTTTTTTTTAACAGGGTATATCCTGCTAAGTAAAACATACCGACCTAAGTTTCTCTTCGTTGTTCTCTTTTCGCTTTACTTCTATTATAAGTCGAGCGGCTTTTACTTTCTGTTGTTAGTAAGCACTACAGTCGTAGACTTCAGCCTCGCACAATTTATATTTAAAACCCACACCCCCTGGAAAAGAAGTTCTCTGTTAGCCTTAAGTTTGATTGCTAATCTGGGGCTGCTCGGCTATTTCAAATACACAAATTTTCTACATGAGATTTTCAGTACGGCTGCCGAAATAGAATACATTCCGTTCGATATTTTTCTTCCCGTAGGTATTTCATTTTTCACTTTTCAATCGCTCAGCTATACTCTCGATGTTTATAGAAGGAAATTAAAACCGGTTGATCATCTACTCGACTACGCTTTTTTTGTTTCCTTCTTTCCGCAGTTGGTAGCCGGGCCCATTGTGCGCGCTTCCGAATTTTTGCCTCAACTGTATAAGCCCACGTTTGTTTCGCACGAAATGTTTGGCCGGGGCGTATATCTGATTTGTACGGGGCTTTTTAAGAAAGCGATTATCTCCAATTACATTGGCCTTAACTTTGTTGATCGGATTTTTGACAATCCAACGCTTTACACAGGTATTGAAAATCTCTTTGGGATCTATGGGTATGCTTTACAAATCTATTGCGATTTCTCAGGCTATTCGGATATGGCTATTGGCATCGCTTTGTTATTGGGGTTTCAGTTCAGCATTAATTTTGATTCGCCCTATCAGGCAAAAAACATTACTGAGTTTTGGAGGCGTTGGCATATCTCTCTTTCTACCTGGCTGCGCGATTATGTCTACATTTCATTGGGGGGAAATCGGAAAGGAAAAGTTTGGACCTATATAAATTTGCTTATAACCATGTTGTTGGGCGGGTTATGGCATGGCGCTGCATTTCGGTTTATACTTTGGGGCGGATTGCACGGAGTGGCGCTGGCGGTTCACAAATTTTATTCTTCGCTGCACATCCCCCCCGTTGCTAACCCGCTTGTCAGATCCCTGCAGACTTTCATTAGCGTTATCGTAACTTTTCATTTCGTATGCCTGGGTTGGATTTTCTTCCGGGCTAATTCGCTGGATGTAGCGCAGCAAATGATAACACAAATCTTCAGTCATTTTACCCCGCAGGTATTTTTCGACTTTGTTTATGGATATAGAAGTGT
>JAEUUB010000738.1 GCA_016787745.1 Cyclobacteriaceae bacterium | reverse complement strand
ATCGGCAGTCGACACAGCCGGATGAATACCATGTTCTAACGCATATTGTTCGGCTGGCAGGCCAAAGGCATCGAAACCCATGGGATGCAGCACGTTAAATCCTTTAATGCGTTTGTAGCGGGCAACAATATCGGAAGCGATATACCCCAGTGGATGCCCTACGTGCAACCCGGCCCCGGAAGGATAGGGAAACATGTCAAGTACGTAGTATTTGGGCTTGTTCGTGTTGTTACTGACCTTATAAACCTCTTTTTCAACCCAGGTTTTGCGCCATTTTTCTTCTATTTTCTTTATCTCTTCTTTGGTGTATTCGGCCATTTTTCTGCGGGTTCAGTAGTGTTAGAACCGCAAAAATAAGGAAAGGTTTTGACTAATCTGGGTCTTGATTAAATCCCAAAATTCTTTTTACTACAAGACCATTATTCTTCTTTAATGAGTTGGTATCTCGAACGGTATAGGCCAAAGCTTTAAGGTAAATTCCTTCGTACTTTTGTTTTACCAGATTCCTATGCATAGCGCGGACTTCATTGAATTCGCCTAACTCAGCCATGCTCCAATGTTCCCGGGTGTTGCGTTCAAAGAAATCAATTGAATCTCCTTCTATGGTAAGATATCCTTCTATGGTAAACAGCTTAGATCTTTTGTGGAGTGTAGAATGCCAGTCGTATGTAAGGGGGTTAAAAGATGCATCGCAGGGTATTAGTTCATCATCGCCTCGTGTTATAAAAAACATTTCGTCTTGCGGACCCGGTAATTCGGAGCTTTTAAACCTCATATAGATATTGTTATTATACGAACTTAATCCAAGCAACCGAATACCGACTTCATTGTCTTGCCGGCCTCGATAGGTTGTATACAGCCCTTGGCTTGATGTTGATGTTGAGAGTATGCTGTCATGTCTTTCAAAAAATTCGCCTAATTTATAATAGGTATCAATACCTTCGCTTCCGTTCTTTAAGAATAGTTCAAATCGAACCACTCCATCTTTGGTTAACCATTTACCTTCGTAGGCTGTCCAATCTTCCGAATTAGCATCTACAGAGGAAAGAAAATTAAAATCCCTGTTTTTATGTTGGATGCAACTGAAGAAAAGTATGGCTATAAGTAATGCGCTTTTCATTTTAGAATTTACAAGAACTAGCCTATTGTTGTTTCGGGTCGTCCGACTCGCAAACGCTTAACAAACGGTTTAACAAAGAAGATGGCAACCCGGATTACCTCACTGTGGTCTTATCAATTCTTTTTGGTGTATCAACACCCGCAACAATTGATTTGGAACTTAAAGCAATGGCCTTAACAGTAGCGGTGATGTTTTTCATATCCAATGTTTCAATTTCATCATCTACCGTGTGATAAAATTTATCAATGTCAATTTCGTCCGTTGAGATGGTATGGGCCGGAACGCCTAATCGCGCAAGCGTAGCATTGTCGGATCGGTAGAAAAGATTTTGTTGTGGATAGGGGTCAGGTCTGAATTCAAATTGCGTGCCCTTCAAATTCTTTTGCAGGATTTCTCCAAAGTCAGAGCGCTCATACCCGGTAATGAAAGCAAAATTTTGTCCCCACTTGCTGGGCTTGCCAATCATTTCAATGTTGAACATCGCCATTACCTTATCGGGATTCAGTTGTTCGGAGAAATAGCGTGAACCGTACCCGCCAACT
>JAEUUB010000723.1 GCA_016787745.1 Cyclobacteriaceae bacterium | reverse complement strand
GTGGGGATCACCTCTTCCCATTCCGAACAGAGAAGTTAAGTCCACCCGCGCTGATGGTACTAGGGTAAAACCCGGGAGAGTAAGTCGTTGCCTTCTTTCATTTATGAGCTCAGTATAATCCATACTGAGCTCTTTCTTTTTGATGGAATTCTGATCGAGTACAACATGTCACGATCTTTTTAATTTTGTAATTTTGAGATCAGTGAAAAAAAATATTCTCTTTCTTGTTTCACTTTATTTCCTATTCGCGAGTGTGCTTACTTCTTGCGATCATTCCGAGATAACCCACTGGAATGTAATAGATCAGAATTCACTTTTCGTTTTTGAGACAATTCATGCGCCAGCAACTGGCCAACCGTTATTAATTCCTTATTTAAGAGTATCATCAACGAATTTTGCGATTTCATTACAAAGCATATCGAAAAATGAGTCTGACTTACTCTACTCTTATTCAATTCCGGAGAAAGAGTATTCTTTATTGATAACTAAAACGGTAGCGGAAGGCGCTTATAGAATAAGTAATCGATCTTATAGTGGCTATGAAATACGAGAAGTAAGAAATGAGGCCAATTCTATCGTGCTAGCATTTGCCTATATAAAAGGTGTATTTGTAATCAGTGAGTCCGTACTTTTAATTGAAAATGCAATTCGGGTATTTGAAAATAAGGGCGGTATAAATTTCAAAACAAAAAACCGAGACCTGTTTCAGTTTGCCTCAATTAAATCAGACGCAGGAAATCTGTATGTTAACTTCTCGAAAGTATCACAAACAATATTAGCGGACTCAAACCTAAAGAAAACACTCCCCTTCCTAGGGGAACTTGCTGAATCTTCGATGCTGGATGTTAAAGTTGAACCAAACCTGGTTTCAATGAGTGGATTTACTTTGGATAGCACAAATACAAGGGGACTTTCTGTATTTAACGGGCAGCGAGCTGTTCGATCTATCTTAACCCGTTTTGTACCCAATTACTCAAATTCACTTATTTGCTATGGAATTTCCGATTCTAAAAGATTTAAAAAGGAACTAGGGGTACCTGATAATTTGACTCCCAATTTTGGAAGCGAGATAGCCGCATTTTCTATCAATCAAGATCAATCAAAATACATAGCCATTGTAGCTTTTGAAGACGAGTCTGCTCTTAGCCTTGATTCAGGTACTTATGTGGAAGCATATTCCGGATATGAAATCAGGAGTTTGAAGAAGCAATCTCTAGAGCAAGTACTACGACAATTAATACCAATCAAATCGTTTACGTATTTTACTCAACAAGATAATTTTGTCTTCCTTTCGAACGAGCCTGATGAACTTAGATTAATGATTGATGCTATTGAAGCAGACGACACCTGGGGTAAGTCGATAACATTTCAAAAGTTTTACCAACGGGGATTACAAGAAAGTAATGTGTCCTTTTTTTTTAGGGAGCCTGTACTTTCCGAGAATAAAAAATGGAAATCGTTATTAGATTCGCTAAAGTTATCTTCTCTTTCCTGGGCCAGTATTCAGTTTAGTGCCTTGGATAATCATTTCTACACAAGCGCAAACCTGGCATTAGAAAGCAAAGAGATAAAATCTGCTGAACAGGTAAAATCGAAGTTGTCATATAGACTTCCCAATGTTATAGATCGCGGATTTGCCGTTAAAAATTATGTAACGGGAGGAAGTGAAGTAATCTTGCAGGATTCTACATATAAAATTCATCTTTTTAGTCCAATCAATGGTGTACTGTGGCAAAATCAATTGGATGGAATGATTCAGGATATCAGTCAGATTGATTATTTTAAGAATAATAAACTCCAATATTTAATCTCTACGCAGACGTCCTTGTACTTAATTGATCGGTTAGGCAGGGATGTGGAAAAATTTCCAAAACAGCTACCCATGCATGTGAACTCTATGGAGTTAGTGGATTATGATAAGAGTAGAAATTACCGATATCTCATTCACTCTTCCAACAATGATGTCTTTATTCTTGATAAAGACGGAAAAGAGTTAGAGGGATGGTCCCCTAATCACTTTTCTTTCAGTATAAAGGACAAACCAAAACATTATCGAATTGGGGGCAAGGACTATTTTCTTATGTTATCCGTTGATGGATTTATTTATTTAGTCAATCGTAAAGGAGATGTTGAGAAAAAAATACCGCTTGCTTTTAAATCACATTCTGGGGATTACGTATTGGAAATAGGTACAAGTTTAGCCACTAGTTTTATTCAGTATGTATCGATTGATGGAGTTGTTTACACACAAAGTTTAGATGGCAAAAATTCTTCCCAAGAGAATTTGATAAAAGGAAAGGGTTCGAAATTTTTGATGAAGCAAACTTTCGTTGGAACACCGGACTTTTTCTGTTTTAGAGTGGATACTGATAAAATTGCCGTGTTTGATAAGCAACAACATCTTATAATTGAAAAACAAAATCCTGCATCTTCCCAGTTAGTGCCTTCTGTTGTCAGATTATCGGATAAGACGGTTGTTTTCTGTTTTTATGATCTTGAGCAAAAATTATTTTTCCTTTACGATCAGTTGGGAAATCTGATTGGTAATAGACCCATCGAAAGTACCCGGACCCCGATTTTTGGAAGCGACAGTAAGGGAAAGAAATTTGTTGTATACTCCATCAACTCTGATGTTTTAACAACCACTCCGCTAAACTAGGATACACGCTTGAGTTTTGCATACTTCTTTTTTAGCTTAGAGGGCTAGCTTCAAAGGTATGAAGGCAACTTCACTTATCACCTTATATTTTATTTGTGGGTTTTTCCCAGGCCTTTCTCAAGAAAATGGAGGGAAGAGGACAACCCACGAGGTAGCACTTGCAATTGATAACGACATATTTTTTGGACATGATCGTTACTATACGGCTGGTCACCTTCTTAATTATAGAAGATTATTGAAACCAAGGAGGGACGCAGACGAGTTGAGCCGAGCGAGTAAAACTATTTTAGGCTTTCAGTTGGGTAATAAAATATTTACGCCCAAACGGACTCAGTTTGTTAATCCAATCAATATGGATCGACCTTATGCAGGATTCGATTTTATTGGTGCTTCGATCTTGCACTCAAAGCATATGGGTTCTCTTTCACACGTTGGTATTGAACTAGGGCTGGTGGGCGAAGTGACTGGTGTAGGGAAAATGCAACAATGGTGGCATAAGAAAACAGGGTTCAGCGAACCCAGTGGCTGGGATTCACAAATAGCCAATGAATTTGTAGTTAATACCAGGTATCAGTTTCAAAAGAATTTTTCGATTATAAAGAGCGTAGATATCGTTAGCACTTCTGGCTTTTATCTTGGGACTGGTTCAAATAAAATATCTCAAAATCTTACTTTGCGCTTCCTTGATTTTAACTCCATTGATCAGTCCACATTTTCGAATACCCGATTATCTCATAACTATGGAACAGTGAAAAAGGAATTTTTTCTTTTTTTAGGAGGTGGAGTGGATTATGTAATGTCCAATATTTTTCTGGAAGGCAGTCTGTTTAATGATCGAAGTCCGTTTACGGTTCATGCCGCCCCTTGGGTTGCCCGAAGTAATGCAGGTCTAATGTTTGCAAAGGATAAAGCCTCTTGTTCAGTAAGTGTAAACACTACAAGTAAAGAGATGCAACAAGGTTCCTGGCATAAATATGTAAGCCTCAGTTTTTCAACTCTTTTTTAAAGTGAGAGAATTATTTTCTTGTTTTCTCTAACATATCCCACATCTTTTCAGGAATCGCTTCCAGGTGACTAAACTCGCCTCCGTTTCGTAGCCATTCACCGCCATCAATTGTAATTACCTCACCATTAATGTAGGCCGAGTAGTCGGACATTAGGTAGGCGGCCAGGTTTGCCAGCTCTTGATGTTCGCCCACACGTTTTAATGGAATACGCTCTGCAGGGTCAAACTTTTGAACAAGTTCACCCGGAAGTAATCGACTCCAAGCCCCTTCTGTAGGAAAAGGGCCAGGGGCAATGGCATTGCTCCGAATTTTATATTTAGCCCATTCAACGGCAAGCGACCGGGTTAGTGCCAGCACACCTGCCTTGCTGCATGCCGAGGGGACCACATATCCAGAGCCCGTCCATGCGTAGGTAGTTACAATGTTAAGAAAAGTGCCGGGCTGATTCTTTTCAATCCAGTTTTTACCCATGGCCAGCGTCATGTAATACGTTCCTTTCAAAACGATATCCACAATTATATCAAAGGCCCGGTGTGAGAGTCGTTCCGTGGGACTAATAAAGTTTCCGGCTGCATTATTTAAAACTCCATGAATTTGCCCAAACTCTTTTTCTGTTTCTTTAATGACGTGAACAATCTCCTCATACTTACGAACATCGCATACAACCGGAAGCACCTTGCCCCCGGTCTGGGACTCAAGTTCGGCAGCGGTATTTTCCAACACCTCTTTCTTTCGACTTGTAATAACCAGATTTGCACCGAGTTCAAGCATATATTTACCCATTGACTTGCCGAGCCCTGTGCCGCCTCCTGTAATTATAATTGTCTTCCCATGTAATGATCCTGATTTGAGCATGCCGTCCATAACTAGGTGGTTTGGGTTTTGTTTCTTATTATTCTTGTTACAACTCCTACGAAAGTAGGAATTGAATTTTATTTTAGATATTTACGGCTATAATTTTTTAAACTATGAAGATTACTCCATTCCTTTTTTTAGCGAGCACTTTTCTTTTTTCATCCTGCATTGTGAGTAAAAAGAAGTTTGATGATGTATTGGCTCAAAAAATTAAAACAGAGGGCGAGTTAGCGGATAAAACAAAACAGTTGAATCAGGCAAATGAGTCCATTGCTGCGCTTAACGAAACCTTAAATAGATTGAAGCAAGACACCGCTGACTTAAACCAATCCTACCGGGCAACCAGTAAAAGGCTGGCGGATTTAAATGATCAGTACGAAGAGTTGAATTCCTACTATAAGAACCTGTTAACCAATAGTGGCAAACTTAATCGCGACATGGCTCAGCAGAGAGACCAGTTGTTGGCCATACAGCAAAGTTTGGAACGCACGCATAAATTGAATGATTCGCTGAGCAACAGTTTAGCAGACCGCGAGAAGAAAGTTCGCGAACTTGAAAATATTCTGGCTAACAAAGATCGGGCGGTTAAAGAGTTAAAGGATCGGATTAGTAACGCCTTGCTGAATTTTAAGGAGAGTGATTTAACAGTACAAGTAAAAAACGGAAAGGTATATGTGTCTTTGGCTGAGCAGCTACTTTTCGGATCGGGAAGTATTGTGGTGGATAACAAAGGCGTAGGGGCGTTGCAGCAATTGGCCAAGGCAATCAAGGACCAAAAGGATCTTCAGATTACAATAGAAGGACATACTGACAACGTACCAGTTTCAAAAAAATCAACCTACATGCAGGACAATTGGGATTTGAGTGTTATGCGGGCAACCTCTATTACAAAAATCCTTACCGATGCCGGATTATCGCCTAAGCAAATTACAGCTTCGGGCAAGGGTGAATATTCGCCTTTGGCGCCCAATGACAGCCCACAGAATAAGCAGAAGAACCGGAGGACGGAGATTATTATAACTCCTAATCTGGATGAACTTTTCAAGTTGCTGGAATCAAACTAAGACAATATGGCAAGGCTCATTGGCTTACTAATACTAATCATTGATGTTGTTATTGTACTCGAAATTATCAAAAGCAAAAAAGATACGGAGAAGAAGATACTATGGGTCATCGCTGTAGTATTTCTGCCTGTCCTGGGTCCCATTCTTTATCTGATTATGGGAAGAAAATAAAAAAAGGGGAGTTCGACTCCCCTTTTTTGTTCTCGGTCTACTGCTATTAAAAATCTATTGTTACTGCGCTAATTTGTTTCTGCTTAACCAGATCGTTAAACCGGGGCAGTTTTTCTGTCATTACTTTATTGAGTTGATTTAATTGAATATCAATCTTCTCGGTAATTTCCTTGTTTACGGCTTTTGCCTGTTCCGTAGGTTTGTAATCGCCACCATCTACCTCGGAGCCAACCGCTGCCAGTTTGTTGTTTAATCTTACAGGGTAATTCAGAGGATCCTGCCCACTTCGATTTTTGGTTTGGTACAGAGCTTCTTCGATACTCTTCATGTCATCTAAAATAGATTTGCCCAGGTCGGTAACATCTTTCATGTCTTCCTTTCCTTTCATGGGTTCTGTTACACGATTAATTTGTTCTCGCGCAGAGCGAATTTTCTTTATTGCCTTATGGGTTTCGGTAAGTTTATCCCGCACAGCAATAGAGAAGTCAAACTGCTCTTTGATATCAGCCAGCGTTCCACTGGTGCGTGGGTCTTTTACAATTTCAAATTCGGCTTCAGAAACTTTTCCGTTTACGGTTAGTTTGGCTTTGTAAGTTCCAGGAATTGCTTTAGGTCCGGTAAGCGAGCCTGCCCACATAATCAGACCGTCAAAACCTTCTGCATCCGCATAGCGCATATTCCAAACGAACCGGTTCATGTCGGGCTTAATTTTTAGTGCTTCTTCATTTTCCTTTTTGTTAGGTTTGGTAGCAAACTTCTTTATTAAGTTTCCATTTTTTTCCATAATCTCTAAAGAAGCTACCGTCTTCACAGTGTCTTTCAGGTAGAAATGAATCATTACACCGTTCGGATGGTTTGTTCCTTCATTTTTAGGTTGCCCCCTTCGACCAGCCTGTCCGCCATTCATGCGGTAGCTGGGCATTGGTTTGAAGAGATGAACATCACTTTTGGCGATGGTCTCATTAAGTTGGTGCAAAGGAGTAAGATCGTCAATCAACCAAAAACTGCGTCCTTGCGTTGCGGCAATCAAATTATCATTCTTAATAGTCAGGTCGGTAATTGGTACAATGGGTAAGTTCAGTTGAAAGGGTTTCCAACTCGCGCCATCATCAAACGATATATACATTCCGAATTCTGTGCCTGAATAAAGCAAGCCTGCACGCTTTGGATCGGCCCTTACCACGCGGGTAAAGTGTGCAGGATCGATGCCATCTACAATTTTAGTCCATGTTTTTCCATAGTCTTTCGTTTTATAAAGATACGGACGATAGTCTCCTTGCTTGTATCCGGTAGCGGCTACATAGGCACCGCCTTTTACAAAGGGATCGAATTCAACACTATTAAACATGGTCCACTCAGGCATGCCGGGTGGAGTTATTTTTTCCCAGGTCTTACCTGCGTCCTTTGTGATGTGAAGCAGACCATCATCAGAACCTGCGATGATTAAATCTTTTTCGTAAGGCGATTCCGCCACAGCGAAGATGGTACAATAGTACTCAACAGCGGTATTGTCTTTTGTGATTGGGCCTCCCGAAGGACCTAGCTTTGAAGGATCGTTTCGGGTAAGATCAGGACTCACCAATTCCCAACTCTGACCCTCATTGTAAGAAACATGTAGGTGCTGAGAGGCTGCATATAATTTTTTAGGATTATGTGGAGAAAAGAAGATGGGGAAGTTCCATTGAAAGCGATACTTCGCGCCTTCTGCACCATGCCCCATGGGATTATCGGGCCATGCATTGATGCCCCGCTGCTCTCCGGTTTTATGATTCACGCGGGTTAGAAATCCGTCATAACTTCCGCCATAAACAACATCATTGTTAGTTGGATCAATCGCGATGTGGCCACTCTCGCCACCGGCTGTTGGTTCCCAGTCGCGTTCTCCTATCGAAAACCCATCGGTTCGGTGGGCTATGCGCTGGGTTGAGTTATCTTGCTGAGCACCATAAATCCGATAAGGAAAATGATTGTCGGTAACTACGCGATAGTGCTGTGCTGTAGGTTGATTGTGATAGGTGGTCCAGTTTTCACCAGCATCAAACGACACCTGTGCACCTCCATCATCGGCAATAATCATCCGTTGGTTATCTTCCGGGGCAATCCATAAATCGTGATGATCGCCATGCGGGGCATTGTAGGAAGTAAAGGTTTTTCCACCATCCTTTGATTTATGATACGATACGTTCATCACATAAACCATGTCTTCATCTTTCGTGTCGGCATAAATGCGTGAGTAATACCATGCCCGTTGACGAAGATTTCTGTCCTCATTCATTTTACGCCAGGTTTCCCCTCCGTTATCGGATCGGTAGACGCCCCCATTATCGTTCTCAATGATTGCATAAATACGATTTGAATTTACAGGCGAAACGGAAACCCCAGAGATTCCCCAGATGCCCTTGGGCAGACCTTCATTCTTTGAAATGTTAGTCCAGGTGTCACCCCCGTTGGTGCTTTTCCAAAGGGCAGAACCTTCGCCCCCGCTTTCTAAGCTGAAGGGTGTTCTTCGTATGCGCCAGGTTGAAGCATAAAGGATGCGTGGATTATTGGGATCCATGCTTAAATCAATGGCTCCGGCATCCGCATTAGCGAATAAAACTTTCTTCCAATTTTTTCCACCATCTTCGGAGCGATAGACACCCCGTTCATCGGATGATTTAAAAAGATCGCCTAACACGGCCGCATATACCAGGTCAGGATTTTTTGGATGGATACGAATGCGGGATACATGTTTTGAATCTTTTAAACCACTAAAGACCCATGTCTTGCCTGCGTCTGTAGATTTATACATACCATGGCCATACGAAACATTTCCTCTCACGGTAACTTCACCTTGCCCCACATAGATCACATTATTATCCCACTCGCTAACCGATATGGCACCAATGGAACTACCAAAGTAGCCATCGGAAATATTTTCCCAGCTATTGCCGGCATCGGTCGTGCGCCAAACGCCACCACCGGTTGCGCCCATGTAAAAGAGATTTGGTTTGCCCGGCACTCCTGTAACCGCATCTGCACGCCCTCCTCTATAGGGCCCAATGCTGCGCCACTCCAGGGCATTGTAAAGTTTTTCATCGTAGGTCGCTGAGGACTTTGCCGGGGCCGATGAACCCTTCTTTTGAGCGAATAGACCTGGCCCAATAATCAGAAATGATACGAGCAGGATGACTAGCTTCTTCATAAATTAAATTTTGATTTATTGAAGCGAGTTACTTCTATTGCACCAAATTTCCACAGCTTTTTTTATTAGTGGATAATCAGGCAAATGATAGGTGTGGTTGTATTTTGACAAAACTCACCTATTTTGAAGAAAAATTGTAAGATGACTTCTCATAGCTTCAAACAACTCTTTAGTATTCCGGTAATAGTGGCCGCGCTAGGCTATTTTGTGGATATCTATGATCTGTTGCTTTTTAGTATCGTGCGCATTCCAAGTTTGCGATCGATGGGCGTTTCTGAAGCACAGATGTTAACCGAGGGTGAATTTCTGATTCGGGTTCAGATGGCTGGCCTGTTAGTGGGTGGCCTTCTGTGGGGTATAATGGGCGATAAGCGCGGACGTTTATCTGTATTGTTTGGATCTATTTTACTCTATTCCCTTGCCAATATTGCCAACGGATTTGCTACCTCAGTAAACCAATATGCCTTACTAAGATTTGTGGCCGGCATCGGTTTGGCCGGTGAGTTGGGTGCCGGTATTACTCTTGTTTCGGAATCGTTGCCAACAAAACTGCGAGGATATGGCACAACGCTGGTTGCCACAGTTGGGCTCTTGGGTGCTGTGTTAGCCAATTATGTAGCAAAAATTTTTGATTGGCAGGTAGCATACTTCATTGGGGGTGGCCTGGGGTTAATACTGCTGGTGGCCAGGGTAAGTGTTTTTGAATCCGGAATTTTTTTAAAGATTAAAGAACAAAGTGTTGAGCGCGGAAATTTCTTTCAGCTTTTCAATCAAAGAGAAAGGTTTGTAAAATTTGCGGGCTGTATTTTAATTGGTTTACCCATTTGGTACGTGATTGGCATTTTGATCACCTTCTCGCCTGAATTTGCGAAAGCAATGAACATAGATGGAATCGTAGCTGGCGATGCAGTGATGTTCAGTTATATTGGTTTGGCTGGAGGGGATATGTTGAGTGGTATAACAAGTCAGATTATTAGGGCACGTAAAAAAACTGTTTTTGTATTCATCCTGTTGACTCTTGCATTCATTGTAAGTTTCTTGTACTGGCCCGTTCAAAGCGCATCGGGATTTTATGTCGGCTGCTTTTTGCTTGGTTTTGGCGTAGGTTATTGGGCTTTGTTTGTTACCATTGCAGCCGAACAGTTTGGTACTAATTTAAGATCAACGGTTGCTACCACGGTTCCTAATTTCATCAGAGGCACGGTGATCCCACTTACTATTGCTTTTAAATATTTAAGAGAAAGTTTTGGGATTTTAGATGGAGCCTTGATCCTGGGTGTATTTACAATTCTTATAGCCTTTTGGGCTTTACGCCTGATTGATGAGACATTTGGAAGAGATTTGAATTTTGTTGAGAAGGATTCTTAATTCATACGTATTTCTTAAAAAAGGAATTTAGCCTTGATCGTCTCCCATCATTCCTATTACTTTGCCCAGATATGATGGGGATAGGGAATTGTAAATAGCTGGACTACCTGACAATGAGGGCTATAATAAATTGTATAATTTTTTTTGCCAGTCTGGCTATATCGATTCAAGCGCTTGGCCAGAATCTAAGCACTATTGACAGTTTACATATTGTTTTAGACAAAGGAGAGCAATCCCCGGAAGATAAGTTTGAGATTTTGTGTGCTCTTGGATTTGAATACCGCTATTCTTATCCCGACAGCACCATTTTTTATTGTACAAAGGCGCACGAGCTTGGCAAAAACATTTCAATAGCTAAAGATCTATCAAAGCCATTGAGCTTTATTGGATTGGCTTATGCTGCCAAAGGGGTTTATGATATGTCTGCGTGGTATCATAATCAGGCTATTCAAGTTGCTATCGATCAGCGAGATTCCGTTCAACTTGGGTTTGGCTACAATAATCTGGGGCGAATGTTTTTTGACGGGGGAGATCTGGTGCGTGCATTCGATAATTTAATTCTTTCGAAAAATATTTTTGAAAAACTACAGGACAAGTCGGGGTTGGCTTATGTGTATAGAAGTTTGGCGAATATTTATAAATCGCAAAATGACTATGAAAAAGCTATAGAGATGTCGACTCAGGCATACCACCTTCGCGAACAATTAGCTGACAAGCGAAGTATTGTATCCTCTTTACTCGAATTGGGATTGATTTATCAGGAAAAAGGCGACATCGAAGAAGCGTTGAAACGAATACGAATGGCACGCGAGGTTGCTGAACCTATGAATGATAAAGTTACCCTGGCCGAATTGAAGCAGGGAGAAGCTGAGATATTATTTAATGAAGAGGCATACGAGGAAGCCTACCATAAGGCAACCGAAGTACTCAAAACGGTTTCAGAAATAACTAATCAGAAATTATTTATAAGAGCCTCTCTTATTAAGGGCAAGTACCTGCTGCGCCAAAAACAATATTCCTTGGCGTTGCAAACTTTTGAAGATGTAATTATCAAATCCAGGTTGGCAGGAAACTTAATCTACGAAATTGATGCTGTTGGGAATGCCGCCCTTTGTTATAAGGAGTTGGGGAATACTTCAAAATCGGAAGCCTTAAAAAATCAACAAGCCATTTTAAAAGAGCAAATTAAAAACACGGATCTTCAGCGGCAGATTGAGCGACTGCAATTCTTGTTACAGATTGAAAAAAAGGAAAAAGAAAATGAACTTCTGAGAGCATCGCAAATAGAAAGCACATCAATTATTTCTGCGCAGCGTTTCCAAAACCGGATTCTGATAATCTTATTTATTTCGGTTACTGCTGTAATGACTTTTTTCTGGTCTTTTAGTCGTAAACGGAAAATCATTAACCAGAAGCTGCAGGATCAAAATGATAAAATTCTAAAACAACAAAACGAGATCACCAAAGTGAATGAGGATTTAACAAGACAAAATCATCAACTAAATGATTTAAATGGTGAAAAGAATTCGTTAATGAATATCGTGGCCCATGATCTTAAGTCTCCATTAAATCGCATTGCAGGTCTTGCCAGTATTATGGAAATTGAGAGTGACTTGTCCTTCAAACAACAAGAATACTTACAAATGATTAAGCAGGCTACGCATGCCGGCACCAATCTTATTATTGATTTGCTGGATGTAAATGCTATTGAAGCGAATACAAGCCTGCCAGTAAAGACTACCTTTGATTTGAACTACCTATTGCAGGACAGAATTAACTCGTTCAAAGTTTCTGCCGAGTTAAAATCCATTAAAATCGAAGTAGCGGGTTCGTTAAGTAATTCCTTTACGTCAGATCCGGAATATCTCAATCGGATTATTGATAATCTGGTTTCCAATGCTATAAAATTTTCTCCAAGAAAATCGCAAATTTTTATCACTGCGTTAATGAATGGAAACGTGGCGATTATTAAGATAGCTGATCAGGGCCCTGGGTTTACAAAAGCTGATAAAAGATTCTTATTCCAGAAGTTCAAAAAACTTTCGGCCCGACCCACTGGAGGCGAGAGCTCTAATGGCCTGGGACTGGCTATTGTTAAAACCCTTGTTGATCGACTCAATGGAAATATAGAATTGGTAAGTGAGGGGCAGGGAGCAACTTTTATTGTTGAAATTCCGGGTCAGTAGCCAAGCTGACTTTACCTATTATTGTATGAGAATTATACTTTTGATAGAGCCTGACTTAAATCTTCAAGCAAGTCTTCTACATCTTCTACCCCAATGCTTAAGCGAATAAGCGAATCACTAAGCCCGTTTTTAATGCGTTCGTCTTTAGGAATACTTGCGTGCGTCATGGAAGCAGGATGGTTGATAAGAGATTCAACACCCCCCAGCGATTCCGCAAGCGAAAACAGCTCAACACTTTCCATCAACAAAGTGGCTTTTTCAATGCTATCACTCTTCAATGTGAAAGATAACATACCTCCAAAATCGCGCATTTGCTTTTTAGCGGTGGCGTGATTTGGATGATCGGCAAACCCGGGCCAGTAAACCTTTCCAACTTTTGGATGCGAATGCAGGTATTCCGCAATTTTTTTTCCGTTGTAGCAATGTCGCTCCATTCTTAGATGCAGCGTTTTAATCCCTCTTAAAACCAGGAAGGAATCTTGTGGACCAGGAACCGCCCCACAGGAGTTAGCAATAAAGGCCAACTCCTGATACAATTTTTCTTCATTTACAACCAACGCCCCCATAATTACATCACTATGACCACTTAAGTATTTTGTTACCGAGTGCATCACAATATCCGCCCCTAACGCAAGAGGGTTTTGTAAATAGGGAGAGGCAAACGTGTTATCTACTGCAACCAGAATATTATTCTTTTTTGCAATTGAAACGCACGCTTCAATATCAATGATGCGCATCAGCGGATTGGATGGTGTTTCCAGCCATAACAATTTTGTATTCTTATTCAGTAAGGGGGTAATGTTATCTGCTTTTGTGAGATCAATGAAATGGAATTTGATCCCGAATTTTTCATAAATCTTTTTGAACATACGGTACGATCCACCATATAAATCATTGCTGGTGATCACTTCATCGCCAGGAGCCAGTAACTTAATTACGGCATCGGTGGCGCCCATGCCAGAAGAAAAACAAACTCCAAACTTTCCATCCTCAAGGGCGGCTATACTTTTTTGTAACGCATTACGGGTTGGGTTGGCGCCACGCGCATAGGCATATCCTTTATGTTTGGCAGGCGATTCCTGCACATAGGTTGAGGTTTGATAAATGGGAGTCATAATGGCTCCGGTACTTGGGTCGGGCGATACACCCGCATGCACGGCTTTGGTTCCAAAATTCATGAACAGATTTTTTTGCAATATAATTGAATCAATAATGAAACGGGAATTTTGGACTTGAATGGCTTTTGATCATTAATTCTTGTAGCTTTAGAATCCCCTTTTAATACAAACGTCTATTAACCTTAATTTCTTAACCTAACCTTATAAATTATGTTTGCTAAAGTCTATAGTCTGGCTGGTTTTATTTTTTTTGGTGCCTTGATAGCAAGCGGCCAAAATTCGGTGGGGATTGGAGTGGTGACACCCAATAAGAATGCGGTGCTCGAATTGGTTTCTCCTGGTAATAACCAAGGTTTACTAGTTCCTAAACTTACCACAAGCCAACGGACAGCGCCAGCCTTCGTTTCCACACTAACTACAACCGAAAATGGGCTGTTGGTTTTTGATAAGGATGAAAACAAATTTTATTTCTGGCAAGCCAATCAATGGCAGCCTCTTAAAACCGGTCTTGAA
Organism: Cyclobacteriaceae bacterium; assembly: GCA_016787745.1. GTDB lineage: Bacteria > Bacteroidota > Bacteroidia > Cytophagales > Cyclobacteriaceae > ELB16-189. The sequence goes on along the minus strand of JAEUUB010000723.1, from coordinate 8,851 downwards.
TTGAGCGCGGGAGATGGAATAGATATTTCAGGAATCACAATATCTGCCATTCCTCAGGATCTCCAGCTGGTTGGAAGCACCTTAACCATCACCAATAACACTGCGGCTACTCCCATAAATCTATCAGCTTTTACAGGAGTAAACACAGATGATCAAACATTATCCTTCAATGGAGCTACGGGGCTACTTTCGTTATCAACCTTAGGTGCACCTTCCACAGTTACGATTTCAGGAGTTGCGCCTGGGGGTACTGCAGGGGGAGATCTTTCAGGTACTTTTCCTAATCCTGCTGTAGCCAACAACGCAATAACCAGTGCAAAAATTTTAGATGGCACGATTGCTACCGCAGACTTGGCAAATGCTTCTGTAACGGCTGCCAAGTTAGCTAATACGGGGGTTTCTCTTGGCGCGTATGGTTCTTCTACTCAGGTACCAACATTCACAGTAGATGCTCAAGGAAGGTTAACATCAGCAGGCAACACTACAATCGCTGGAGTGGTGCCTGGGGGCGCAGCCGGAGGAGATCTTGCAGGTACATTCCCAAATCCTACTGTTGCAGGTAATGCTATAACGAGTGCTAAGATTTTAGACGGAACCATCGTAAGTGCAGACTTGGCAAACACTGCAGTGACTGCAGGATCCTACGGGTCTACCACTCAGGCGTCCACTTTTACTGTGGATGCTCAGGGTAGATTAACAGCTGCCGGTAACGCAACAATCGCTGGGGTTGCTCCTGGGGGTGTGGCTGGTGGGGATTTGACAGGCTCTTATCCTAACCCAACGATTGCAACGGGCGCGATTACAGCAACTAAACTTGCCAATACCACAGTAGCTGCGGGCGCTTATGGATCAGCAACCCAAGTACCCAACTTTACAGTTGATGCCCAGGGACGACTTACGGCCGCGGGCAACACAACAATTACGGGTGTTGCTCCGGGGGGTGCTGCCGGTGGCGATTTAACAGGTACTTTTCCTAATCCAACCATTGCTAATAATTCTGTAACAAGTGCTAAGATTTTAGATGGAACCATTGCAAGTATTGACCTGGCAAATACAACTGTAACCGCTGGTGCTTATGGTTCAGCTACGCAGGTACCCAATTTTATTGTTGATGCGCAAGGACGTCTTACATCAGCCGGTAACACAACAATTGCTGGTGTTGCGCCTGGTGGAGTTGCAGGCGGAGATTTAACAGGTACATTTCCGAATCCAGCTGTAGCTAATAACGCTATAACGAGTGCTAAGATTTTAGATGGAAGCATAGCAAGTACTGATCTGGCAAATACGACAGTAACCGCTGGAGCGTATGGCTCAGCCACGCAGGTACCAAATTTTACTGTTGATGCCCAAGGACGCCTTACAGCTGCCGGTAACACAACAATAACGGGAGTTGTGCCAGGCGGTGCCGCGGGTGGAGATCTTACAGGTACCTATCCTAATCCAACACTGGCGGCAGGATCTGGCAATAGCTTAGTGGCGGCAATAAATAATGCAACAACAACGGGATTAATAAATACAAACAGGTTAAATGCTTCCGTAGTTCTTGATTCAGAATCCCCCGCGGCAGGAACGATAACCGGAACTTTTGGATCGGGGTTAAACCTTACAGCCACAGGTGTTGGAGCCGGTACATATGGATCTGCAACTCAAGTCGCCAATTTTATTGTGGATGCGCAAGGGAGGATTACGGGAGCATCGAATGTGGCCATTAGTGTTCCTCCTTCCGGAGCAGCGGGTGGAGATTTGACAGGAACCTATCCAAATCCGGTAGTTGGTAATGTAATTACCTCGGCAAAGATAGTTGATGGAACTATTGCCAATGCGGACATAAGTGGAACTGCTGCGATTGATGTTTCGAAATTAGGTGCTGGCACCGCAGGACAAGTGCTAACAACATCAGGCGGTGTTGCCCAATGGGGTGCTCCCGGTGGAACAACTTTAATTCAAGCTCCTGGTACTAATAATTTAGTTGCGGGTAATCCAATTGGAACTACAACATCCGGTGTAGATAATGCCTTCTATGGGGCCGCAGCCGGCATGGCAAATACAACTGGGAATTACAATGTTATTATGGGTACGAATGCAGGATATCGGAAGGCTTCGGGAGATTTAAATACTGTAATAGGATGGTACGCAGGATCAGCCTTAACCTTGGCCACATTTAACGGGAATACATTTATAGGGGCTCAAGCTGGGCAAGCTTCAACGGGCGGTCCCAATACATTTATTGGGGAAAAAGCCGGGCAGGGAAATACATCGGGTACCGAAAGTCTTTTTGCTGGAAACCAAGCAGGAACAACAAATACAATTGGGGGTAGGCATACAATTCTTGGCTATCAGGCAAATGTTTCTGCGCCAGGACTTCAAAACTCAACCGCGATAGGATATCAAGCTGTTGTAGATGCATCTAATAAAGTGCGTATTGGTAATAATGCTGTAACAGTAATTCAAGGTGAGGTGGGCTTTACTGCCTCTTCGGATAGACGCTTGAAAAAAAATATTCAAAGTCTTGATGCAGGCTTGGATTTTGTTTTGAAACTGAAACCCGTAAGCTACCAAATGAAAAATCTTGCAGATGAAAGACTGAATTGGGGTTTCATCGCCCAGGATATTGAAAAACTTGTGGGGGAAGAAAATGCTATGCTTACCGTTGGTGGCGATAAAGATCGTACACTGGGCCTGCGGTATACTGATTTTGTTGCACCCTTAGTAAAAGCGGTTCAGGAACAACAACAGGAAATAGAAAACTTACAAGAACAACTTTTAAAAAGTAAAAGTCAGGTTGAAAGGCTAGAGGGATCTATTCGAAATCTCCAAACTGAAAATACGGAGATGGCTCTGATGAAAGAAGAGCTTGAAAAAATTAAGAAGATTCTAGGCATGGAAGCTAAAGCAACTGCTAACCTAAAATAGCTATGAAAGTAATACTTGGTACCCTGGTGTTTCTGATGGTATATTCACATGGGATATGTCAAGGCTTGTACAACAGGGGGGCTACTTTTAGTATTGCTCCCCAAACCATTGTTACACTTCCGGATAGTTTGCTTAATACGGGAACAATTTTAAACGATGGTGATCTTAGAATTTCTGGCGCCTGGATTAATCAGGGAACCTACGATGCAACGGGCACTGGTAAAATTAATTTTGATAGTGATTTGCCTCAAACTATAAATCACAATAACCAATCGTTTAGCAAATTGGTGATTAGCGGCACTGGGCAAAAGAACTTTTTAGCAAACATTACTATTGAGTCAGAACTTGATTTACAAAGCAGCGTTCTTAAATCAGCCAATAGTGCAAAGATTATTTTGTTGGAAGGTTCTGTTGTGATGGGAGGCTCTGATGGATCGCATGTGGTTGGACCTGTTGAAAGGCATGGGTTGGGGAATTGGATTTTTCCTATTGGAAACGGGACAACTTACCTGCCGGTTGAAATGTCGGCCGGTACCGATGAGGGAGATATTGCAACGCTATCTCTTCACGAACTTTCCGGAGGAGAAACCCTTAGTGGTAGTCCTGATCTTACAGAACTTTCTTCTAAAAGATATTGGGAACTTGTTCTTTCACAAGGCTCATTAACAAATAGAAAAATGACATTGCCTCTTTCAGATGAAGATATTGCGGCAGATTTGAATTTATTGGTAGTGGCAGGTAGTGATAAAGCTACCACTGACTATGTTAGCCTCGGTCAATCTGATTTAATGGGAGACCTCACTACAGGTTCGATCACCAGCAAGGATCCGCTTTCGCTTAGATACTATACTGTGGCGGCTACAAGCGGTGAAACGGATATTGAGGTTTTTAATGGAGTATCTATTATTCAGGATGGTAAGAATGATTGGATGAAGGTTAAAAATATTGAGTTATATCCAGATAATAACGTGAGCATTTATAATCGTTGGGGCGATCGGGTTTTTAGTATGGATAAGTACGATAACAGTCAGCGTAATTTCCGGGGCGAATCCAATGTTAACGGAAGCAACAAGTTGCCGGCAGGAACATACTTTTATTCTATCGATTTAGGCAACGGATCACCAAAAGCAACCGGTTACCTTCAGATTAAATAGGCCTGCTTATGTCGAATTTCTCCAGATATTCGGCTACCCGTTTCACAAAACTTCCACCTAGCGAGCCATCTACCACCCGGTGATCGTAAGAATGCGATAAGAACATTTTATGCCGTATGGCAATCGCGTCTCCATAAGGAGTTTCAATTACTGCTGGCTTTTTCTGAATGGCACCAACGGCCATAATCCCAACCTGCGGTTGCATGATAATCGGAGTGCCCATTACATTTCCGAAAGAACCCACATTGGAAATGGTAAAGGTTCCACCTGAAAGTTCATCAGGTTTCAATTTGTTTTCGCGGGCGCGCTTTGCTAAATCATTAACAACTTTAGCTAGACCCGTAATGTTGTATTGATCAGCATTTCTTATTACGGGCACGATCAGGTTACCACTCGGTAAAGCAACAGCCATACCTATGTTAATATCTTTCTTTTTAATGATCTTGTCGCCATCCACCTGGATGTTGATCATGGGGTAATCTTTAATGGCAAGAATGAGTGCCTCAATAAAAATAGGGGTGAAAGTGAGAGAATCGCCCTCGCGTTTTTGGAATCCGCTCTTCATTTTGTTGCGCCAGAAAACAACGTCTGTTACATCCGCCTCCACAAAGGAAGTAACATGCGGTGCAATGCGTTTGGAATCTACCATGCGCTCAGCTATCATTTTGCGCATCCGGTCCATTTGAATTATTTCATCCCCTGCGCTTATAGAAGCCGGCACTAAAGGAGCGGAAGTTCTTTGTTGCGGTGCCTGTATTAGTTTCCGATTTTGGAGGTAGGACAACAAATCTTTCTTTGTCACCCTTCCTTCCGCTCCGGTACCATCAATGGTTTCTAATTCGGCAACGGCAATATTCTCTTCTTTGGCTATGTTTTTAACCAACGGACTGTAAAAACGTGAAGTTGATTTAAAGTCAGGTTGTTTAGTGCCAGATCCGTTCGAACTATGGATCGGTTCAGGTTGAGGTTTTGGTGTGGTTTCAACCTTAGGTTTTGATTCTTCCTTTTCATTGGTAACCGTATCACTACCATTTCCCTCGGTAGAAATAATTGCAATGGCTTTTCCTACTTTAACAACTTCCCCTTTCTGCGCTAGAATCTCTTTTAAAATCCCACCGTGGGTGGTGGGTACTTCCGTATCCACTTTATCGGTAGCAACCTCCAGCACGGATTCATCCGCTTCGATTTTATCACCTGGCTTTTTTAACCACGAAAGTATAGTTGCTTCCATGATGCTTTCACCCATTTTAGGCATAATCAATTCTACCAGTGCCATGATTCAATCGTTTGTTTGGTGACGCAAGTTAACATTTTTGAACATGAATCGAATAGCCACTATACCATTCTGTTTTTGACACAGTATGCCCAATTCTGTTTGCGAAATTATCGGATTTTAAAATAAAATCTTGCCTAACAGAATGTTTAAGAAATAACTAGTATCAAATTAAAGCTAATTGGTCGCCTGACTACAATCTGCCAATTTCCTGATCAATATCATTCTTTACTCTTATAGATGAGTGCAATTTCGGGAACACTAAATCACAGAAGCCATGAATACGGAAATGCTGGAAAAACCAACCAAAACGAAAGAAACCAAATCTTCTAAATATGTTTATTCGTTTCACGATGGCGATGGAAAGAATAAACACTTGCTGGGTGGCAAAGGTGCCAATCTATGTGAAATGACTCAGATTGGATTGAATGTGCCACCCGGATTTGTAGTAACAACAGAAACCTGTCTCGCCTACCTGGCCGAACCTTCCAGAAAATTACCCGCTGGGGTGATGGACCAGGTGAAACAAAACATGAAGGAACTTGAAAAAGCTACCGGCAAAATATTTGGCAACGCAGAAAGTCCTTTGCTAGTTTCAGTACGTTCGGGTTCCGCCATGTCGATGCCTGGAATGATGGATACCATTCTTAATCTCGGACTAAACTCAAAGACTTTAAAGGGCCTGATTAAACAAACCAACAACGAACGATTTGGGTATGATGCCTATCGCAGATTTATTCAACTGTTTGGAAAAGTTGCCTTAGGTGTGCCCGATGAAAAATTTGATAAACATTTTGAGGAGGTTAAAAAGAAAGCGGGTGTGCTGGTAGATGTCGGTCTAGGCACAGAAGATCTTATTGAAATCAGTGAACGCTTCTTAAAAGTGGTTCATCAACATACCGGCAAACCTTTTCCTGAAGATGTTTACGAGCAACTTGAAATAGCTATAAAAGCGGTATTCAATTCATGGATGGGCAAGCGGGCTATTGACTATCGCAGAGAATTTAAGATTACACCCGCCATGGCCAATGGCACCGCTGTCAATGTAGTGACTATGGTGTTTGGAAATATGGGTAACGATTGCGCAACTGGGGTTGGTTTTACACGAGACCCTGGTACGGGAGAAAACGTTATGTTCGGAGAATATCTTACAAACGCACAGGGGGAAGATGTGGTAGCAGGAATACGTACGCCTAAGCCAGTTGCTCAACTTGCTACTGAAATGCCAGAACTCTATAAGCAATTAGAGGAGTTAAGAAATAAACTGGAGTCGCACTATAAGGAAGTTCAGGATTTTGAATACACCATTGAAAAGGGCGTGCTGTATTGTCTGCAAACCCGCAATGGAAAAATGAATACGGTTGCGATGGTTCGTACTTCTGTGGAAATGGTGGCTGAAAAACTCATTACGAAAGAGCAAGCCTTATTGCGCATTAAGCCTGAAGTTTTGGAACAATTGCTTCACCCAAGATTAGATTCTTCGCATAAAGCTGAACCTCTTGCGCAAGGCTTACCTGCTTCACCGGGAGCCGCTTCGGGGCACGTTGTGTTTGATGCGGACCGGGCCGAACTACTGGGTAGGGCCGGAGAAAAAGTTATTTTGGTTCGTGAAGAAACAAAGCCCGAAGACATTCATGGGTTTTTTGCCGCGCAAGGAATCCTTACGAGTCGGGGAGGAAAAACTTCACACGCTGCCGTTGTGGCCCGGGGTATGGGCAAACCTTGTGTGGCGGGAGCTGAGGGCATTAAAGTGGATGTTAAGCTTCGCCAGGCAGAGATTGGTGATAAGATTTTGCATGAAGGCGATTACATTACCATCGATGGCGGAACCGGGTTTGTTTATAAAGGTGTAATCCCAACCGTAGAGCCTACTTTTTCTGATGAACTTAAAAAGTTGTTGAGTTGGGCAGATGAAGTTGCGAAATTAAAAGTATATGCCAATGCTGATACTCCGGGGGCTGCTGACAAAGCCTTAACCTTCGGGGCCATGGGTATTGGTCTGTGTCGTACAGAAAGGATGTTTAATGATGTGGATCGGCTTCCAATTGTGGTGGAAATGATCTTGGCGGAAACCGAGGCTGACAGGGAGTCTGCGCTGAGTCGCTTGATGGATATTCAGCGGAAGGATTTTAGAGAGATTTTTACCGCCATGAAGGGTAAGCCTGTAACCGTTCGACTGTTAGATCCTCCCATTCACGAATTTCTTCCTACTGAAGATGTGTTGCGTGACGAAGTCGAGCATTTACAAAAACTCAAAGGAACCGTTAGTGGGGTTACCGATTTGTTCAGCAGTTTACGTTTGCTCAATGCAGATTTAAAAATGGCCGAACGATCTGCAGAACCTTTTACCCTGGCAGGTGTGGAATTAATTGAAAAGGCCATTGAGAAGAAAGGGCAAATGCTTAAAAAGGTTCGGGAGTTGCACGAAGTAAATCCCATGCTCGGCCACCGAGGTGTACGGCTAGGGTTAACCTTCCCTGAAATTTACAGGATGCAGATTCAAGCTATTCTGGAAGCAACAGCGGAGTGTCAAATGGCAAACATTGATGTGCGACCCGAGATTATGGTTCCCCAGGTTTGTACAGCCGAAGAACTTGAGCAGGTAAAAATTTTTGTAGATGAAATACGAACCAAACTTGAAGAAGCGAACAAAATTAAACTTCAATTTAAGTTTGGTACGATGATAGAAGTGGTAAGGGCATGTTTACAAGCGGAGGAATTGGCCAATGTGGCTGAGTTTTTTTCCTTTGGAACCAATGACCTAACGCAGGCTACTTTTAGCTTCTCGCGTGAAGATGCAGAGAATAAATTCTTACCCTTTTACATTTCAAAAGCGTTATTAAAAGATAACCCATTTGAAGTGTTGGACCGAAAAGCCATGGGTAAACTGATGCGGATGGCGGTGGAAGATGGCCGTAAGAATAACAAAGACTTGAAGGTAGGTATTTGTGGTGAACATGGAGGACACCCCGAATCCATTGTGTTCTGTCACGAGGTCGGATTAAATTATGTTTCTTGCTCTGGCCCGCGAGTGCCTGTGGCCCGGTTGGCAGCTGCGCACGCCAGGTTGTTATCAAAGTAAGGGAATCAATGTAAAAAAGAGGTTGTATCAAAAGTCATGTGGTCATCGCGGGCCTGCCTGCGCGTAGCCCCGCCTGCGTATAACTTCGTGCGGGCAGGCGCTTCGGCAAAGGCAGGCACCGACCCGCGATCCCGTTTTTTAAGTGAATGATGGGATTCCGGCTCAAGGCCGGAATGACATTTCAATCTTATTCGACTTTTGAGACAGCCCCTTTTTTTAGTATATAATGTTTGTTTCCTGTGGTCCTTCATTTTTATATAATCATGATTCTATCTTCTGTGAAGGAGCCTTCCCTGTGATCAACAAGTTAGTTCTGGTGAGGTAAGTCCTTTTTTGTTAGCCAGTTCTTAAAGAAGGAAACCGCTTGCTCAAAATTCTTTTGGGCAGTATCAGTAATGCCTTGATGTAATTCCCAATTAATTCCTGAAA
>JAEUUB010000562.1 GCA_016787745.1 Cyclobacteriaceae bacterium | reverse complement strand
ACGAATGCGTCTTCGCAACCGGGTTATGACTTCCTATGGCCAGCTTAATTCCCTGCTGGATTCAATGGCGCAAGACGAACTGTCAAAACAAGAGAATGTGAGTCAGCTAAAGAATGAATTGGCCGAACTTTATCAGGATGGCGAATTTTTGAAAAATGAAACGATGGGACAGATCGTTCGAACAAGTTTGCAAATGCTGGAAAAATACCCTGTGCGTAACAGATTAAGATCGAAACCAGTTCTTGTATGACCAACTCAAAAGACTATCTGGAGCATGTTGGAGTAGTCACTGAAAGTCAGGGAAACCACGTTAAAATATCATTGCTTGGCACCGGCTGTTCGGGTTGCCATAACAGCTTATGTATGTTGGGTAGTTCAAAAGCAAAAGAGGTAGATTTAGTTGCTATCGAAAATGGGTTCCTGGCTGGGGATGAGGTTCTTGTTAAGATCAATCCAAAATCCGGGTACAAGGCTGTGACGATGATGTATCTTGTTCCCTTTGTCCTTATCATGATAACTCTAATTTTTGTTGCACACGCTGGCTATGGAGAAGCAGTTACCGGAATCGCTTCTTTACTTGTTTTGTTACCCTATTTTTTTATGATCTATCTTTTAAAAAAGAGCTTTGCAAAGCAATGCAAATTTGAAGTGGTGAAAAGATGAATCAGGTCGTACTCTATACGATAGTAAGCTTAACTGCTCTTGGCATTCTGGCAGCCATTGTTATTTATTTTGTATCGAAAAAGTTTGCTGTACAGGAAGATGATCGGATTGCTAAGGTGGAAGCCGTATTGCCAAATACCAACTGTGGTGGCTGTGGACAACCCGGCTGTCATGCTTTTGCAAAAGCGGTAGTCGATGCAGGCGACTTGTCTGTTTTACATTGCCCGGTAGGTGGTAATTCTGTAATGAAGCAGGTAGGGGATATTCTGGGTATCCAGGCAGTGGAACGAGACCCTTATGTTGCTGTGGTACGTTGCTCCGGATCTTTTGAGTACCGCAAGAAAACAAATGTATATGATGGTGCAGAGTCTTGCAAAATCGCGGCAGCTTTGTATAGTGGCGATACAGGCTGTGCCTATGGCTGTTTAGGTATGGCAGATTGTGTGGATGTGTGCGACTTTGAGGCTATGTACATGGACGAGAAAACGGGCTTGCCAGTCGTAATTGAAGATAAATGTACGGCTTGCAACGCATGCGTGAAGGAATGCCCTAAAAATATTCTGGAACTCTGGCCAAAAGGTAAAAAAAATCAACGCGTTTATATTGCTTGTCTCAATGAAGAAAAGGGAAGCACGGCCCGGAAGGAGTGCGCAGTAGCTTGCTCCGGATGCAGCAAATGTTTTGAGGCGTGTCGTTATGATGCTATTACCATGAATAACAGTTTGGCGGTAATAGATCCTGAAAAATGTAAGCTTTGTATGGAATGTGTAGATACCTGCGATGTACACAACATCATTACAGCAAATGTTACACCTGAAAAAATTCAAGCTGCCAATGAGCAGCGACTGAAACGGGAAGAACGGGCACGCAAAAAGAAGGAAGAAGAGAAACTTGCCGCTCAGGCAGCAAAACAAAATGGCAATGAAACTCCACAAGAATAAAACTTTTAAACTTGGGGGTATTCACCCGCACGATCATAAGATTTCTGCCGGTGCAGAAATAACATCGCTGCCAATTCCTAAAGGGGTAACCATTCCGGTGGCACAGCATATTGGTGCACCGGCAAAGATCGTTGTGCAGCGTGGCGACATGGTTAAAGTGGGGCAAATCATTGCCACGCACGAAGGTTTTGTTTCCTCTAACATTCATGCATCTGTATCCGGAAGGATAGGAGTTATTGAAGACGTAATGGATAGCAGTGGGTTCAAACATACCGCAATTTCTATCCGTGTAAAGGGAGATGAGTGGCAAGAAAATGTAGATAGAAGCGATACACTGATTGATGATATAAAATATGAGCCAAAAGAAATTGTTACACGTATTTTAAATGCCGGGGTAGTGGGTATGGGCGGTGCAGCATTTCCATCCCATGTGAAATTAAGTGTACCCGAAGGCAAGCATGTTGATTATCTTTTGATCAATGGTGTTGAATGTGAACCTTACTTAACGGCTGATCATCGTCTGATGCTTGAAAAGCCCAAAGAGATTATTGTTGGGATTAAAATATTGATGAAAGCCTTGGGTGTGCAAAAGGCAATTGTTGGTATTGAAGATAACAAACAAGATGCTATTGACTTGTTTGAGACATTACTTGCTAAAGAGTCAGGAATTTCCGTGGAAGCGCTGGAAGTGCAATATCCGCAAGGTGGCGAGAAGCAACTCATTCAGGCCATATTGAATCGAGAGGTTCCTTCTGGGGGACTTCCTGCCGATGTTGGGGTGATTGTTCACAACGTAGGTACGACCTATGCCATCTATGAAGCAGTGCAGAAAAACAAACCCCTGATTGAGCGGGTGGTTACTGTTACCGGCAAATCTGTTAAACAACCCTCTAATTTTTTGGTTCGCGTAGGTACCCCGGTTATCGATTTGTTGATTGCTGCTGGTGGAGTACCTGAAGATACTGGTAAAATTGTGAGTGGTGGACCGATGATGGGAAAAGCGATTGCCGATTTGGATGTGCCTGTTGCCAAAGGTACATCCGGAATTTTAGTAATACCCAAAGATGAAGCCAGCCGGGCCGAGGTTTATAATTGCTTACACTGCGGCAAATGCATTGAAGCCTGCCCCATGGGTCTTGAGCCTTATCGTCTCCTTCTCATGTCTAAGAAAGGAAATAGCAAGCGTGCCAAAGAAGAGCATATTCTGGATTGTATTGAATGTGGTTCGTGCTCTTTTGTTTGTCCTTCAAATAGACCCATTCTGGATTATATCCGCTTAGGCAAAACCCAAATCAGAAAAGAGAAGAAAGTATGAGTGCTAACTTGCTTACTGTTTCACCCTCGCCCCATGTTCACACGGAGTTAACCGTGCCTCAAATAATGCGGGGTGTTATTATCGCAATGATCCCCGCCTTACTTTTTTCAGTCTATAATTTTGGGATAGGGGCATTTTATGTATCGTTTTTGTCTGTTTTCTTTTGCGTTGGCTTAGAGTATGGAATCTCGAGATATCTGTTAAAACGAGCCAGTACGATACAAGATGGATCGGCTATTATAACCGGATTGTTACTGGCATTCAATGTGCCCAGCAACTTACCGTGGCACATTATCTTTATTGGAAGTGCCGTTTCTATTGGCATTGGTAAAATGAGTTTTGGTGGGCTAGGAAACAACCCATTCAATCCTGCCTTGGTGGGTCGGGTGTTTTTACTGCTCTCCTTTCCTGTGCAAATGACTTCCTGGCCGGTACCGGGCGCTACCTTATCACTGGATGCTGTGACCAGTGCTACCCCATTAGGCATCTTAAAAGAAGGAATAAATGCTGGTTCCTCGGTTAATGTGTTAATGGAAGGAATGCCTTCCTATATTGATTTCTTTTTTGGCCTTAAGGCAGGGAGCTTGGGGGAAGTATCGGCATTTGCCATTTTAATGGGCCTGCTCTACATGCTCTACCGCAAAATAATCACCTGGCATATTCCTGTATCTATGTTGACAACGATCACGTTGTTGACAGGAATATTTTGGCTTTTGAATCCGACCAAATTTATGAATCCACTATTTCATTTGTTAACCGGAGGTATAATGTTGGGTGCAGTGTTTATGGCTACCGACTATGTTACGTCTCCTTTTACGCATCGGGGTATGATTCTCTTTGGTGCGGGCATTGGAGTTCTTACGGTTTTAATCAGGCTCTTTGGTAGCTATCCGGAAGGAGTTTCGTTTGCAATTTTGATTATGAATGCTTTTGTACCCATGATTAATAAGTATGTAAAAGAACCCCGCTATGGGGTTAGAAAAAAATAGATGAAAATAATTTTGAAATGGCTGCAGCAAAATCCACTTTTTTAAACTTAGTAATTACTCTTGGAATAATTACGTTGGTGGGTAGTTTGGCCCTCGGCTATGTTTTTCAGTGGACGAAAGGGCCCATCGCCCAGGCGCAAATGGAGAAACAACTGCGCGCTATTGAAGCGGTTATAAATGGGTATGACAATAATCCGGTAGCCGACAAATTCAAAGTGGCAGCGCAAGAAGGATTGGATAGTCTTGAATTTTTTCCGGCCAAGGCGGCTGGTGAACTAATTGGGATGGCTATAAAGACTAAGTCAAGCAAAGGGTATAGCGGAGATATATGGTTGATGGTGGGATTCAATAAACAAGGTGAAATACAACGGGTAGTAGTTATTGAGCACAAAGAAACCCCGGGACTCGGATCTAAACTGACAGATAAGAAATTTCTTGATCAATTTTTAAATAGGAATCCGGCATCCGATAACCTTAAGGTAAAAAAAGATGGTGGTAGTATTGATGCGATTACAGGCGCCACCATCAGTTCGCGGGCTTTTTCAGAAGCAGTTCAACGGGCATACGAAACTTTTCAATCCATGCAGCATGGCAACGCAACTAACTAATAAAGAAAATTTTTTAAAGGGCATTATTCGAGAAAATCCTGTGTTTGTGATTATGCTGGGCCTTTGCCCAACCTTGGGCGTTACGTCATCTGCCATCAATGGGGTGGGTATGGGCATGGCCACTTTGTTTGTATTAGTAATGTCGAATGTGGTAATTTCTCTGGTTAAAAATCTAATTCCCGATAAGGTTCGCATACCCGCGTTTATTGTAATCATTGCATCTTTTGTAACGGTAGTACAATTGTTAATGGCTGCCTATCTACCCGCGTTAAATGAGCAACTGGGTTTATTCATTCCTCTTATTGTAGTGAATTGTATTGTTTTAGGTCGTGCCGAAGCCTTTGCTTCGCGCAACACCTTATGGGCAAGTACGCTTGATGGATTAGGTATGGGCATAGGATTTACTTTCGCGCTTACCTTGCTAGGAAGCGTTCGAGAGTTGTTGGGCAGTCTCTCCATTTTTGGATTTAAACTATGGGAGGCTGATGGAATGTTGGTTTTTATTTTGGCTCCGGGTGCATTTATCAGTCTTGGTTTTATAATTGCCGTTATGAACTGGATGAAAAGAAAGAAAACTTTGAAAAATTAAAAGATCGGTTATGGAATACTTTGTTATTATTATTTCCACCATTTTTATTAACAATATTGTTCTGGCAAAATTCCTGGGCATTTGCCCTTTTCTTGGGGTATCAAAAAATACTTCAACAGCCATAGGTATGGGGGGTGCCGTAATCTTTGTAATGACGATCTCTACCATTATGACCTACCTGGTGCAGCATTATATTCTTATCCCGCTGGATATAGCCTATATGCAAACGGTGACTTACATTCTGGTGATCGCCTTTTTGGTACAAGTGGTTGAAATTGTTTTAAAGAAAGTAAGCCCCGATTTATATCAGGCATTGGGTGTGTACTTACCATTAATTACAACGAATTGCGCCATTTTGGGTGTTGCAATACTGGTTATCCAAAATAATTTTAACTTATTTGAAAGTGTAGTATTTGCCGTTGGCAATGCTGTTGGATTTACCTTGGCCATTGCCATCTTTTCAAGTTTACGAGAGCAACTTGAGATGGCCGACTTACCCGAATATATGCAAGGAATACCCGCAGCGTTAATCACTGCCAGTATCCTGTCCATGGCTTTTATGGGGTTTGCAGGTTTGGTATAAGTAACTAAGTTCTTAAACAGGAGTTGCCATTATGCGATAGCAGAATTGCATTTATGATATAATTAATTTTAGTCACTTATACCAGTTGACAGGCACCTCCGGCACAAGCCGCTTCGGCTTTATGATCAGTTTCATCATCAGTTTCGTAAACGTGAGTCAGGTCAATCGCTTTCAAACTTTTTTCCAGGCTTAAAAATTCATTCTCAGCAATATCTTCGAAAGGTGCTTGCTTGTAATTTCCGTTGTCAAAAGGTAAAACACTTAATCCATTATAAGAGGCTTTATTCTCCCACATCCAGGAGCCTACTGCTTCCCAATCCTCATCTGGAATGGAAACCGTAGCCGAAACATTATTGGCATTGTTGCCTCTTCTAAAACCATTTCGTACCCATTCAGAATTAAATTTTTTAATACGTTCCAGGAGATCGAGTGTCCTTTCTGTCCTCAGGATACTTCCTCGTGGGGCTTTTTGTGGCATGCAAATGATGGCCTGCTTCTTGTTCAACAGATCGTCTTCCAGTAACTCAGGATGCGCATTTAACAAGTATTCGTATAATGCTTCATTTTTTCCTATGCGAATTCGTCTGATATAATAATCGTTATGCCAGGCGTGTATACCTGAACTGGTTCCTAATACAAGAGATGATGTTCCCGAAGGTTTGATTGTGGTACAGCGGGCAGCAAACTGGATTCCAATCGTTGAGGAAGTTTCGAGGTTAACATGCTTTACTTCCTGAGCTGTTTCATTCAGATCAAGACGAGAAACGCGTCCACTGGCAATACCGGTCATGCCTATACCAATCAGAGCATCTTGTTCGGTTGTGGTTTTCCAAACTTCCCGCAGATAATGAAAATTAGTGAACCCCGCTTGCAACGTACCTAAATAGGAAGCCACCCGGGCTCTGGCATTTAATTCTTCCTGAGTTTCAACATCCGATACATTTATCTCGCATAGATTACAAAATTGAAAGGGACGCAGGGCTATCTCACAGCATGGGTTAGTTCCCCAATCGAAGTCGTTTGTAAAATAGAACCCGGGTTCGCCCGAACCTGACAATTCAATCTTCTTCCAAAGCGTAAGAAACTCATTTTGGGTAATATTGTCTCTATGCAGTACAACCGAATTGTTAGCTCTACCTCGTTGTTCATTCAATTCCCACCAGTTGCCGTATTTGCAAGTAAGCATTTCCTCATCTTCGTAAGAGAACAATGAAATCATGGCCGATCTTCGAATACCGCCAGCTAATACTGCATTGGCGAGGTAGCACATTAAATCATGACAATCCAGAGGGGTAAGTTTTTCACCATCTTCTTTGCGATCTAAAAGGGCTTGCACATGCGCCATGCAAATTTTTAATGGCTCGGGGCCGGGTGCTTTGCCGCCTGCTGTTACCAGGCGCGCGCCTTTAGGACGGATGTCGGAGTAATCAAATTGTGGAATATATTCGCTTATCCCAAAGTATCCTTTTAAGAGTACTTTTACAGCATCGGCCCAGCCCTCCAGGCTATCGCCAACCAAAAATCTTCGATTCTTTTTTGCTTTACAAATAGCCGGAAGTTTATCAACATGATGATACTGCACAGAATATCCAACACCGGTACCCCCTAATAGTAAAAACATGGTTTCGGAAAAAGCCCGGATGTCATCCACCGGAAGGTAAGCACAATTATAAATGCGGGAGTTATTTCGGGCAATGGCAGTACCGGCAAATTGCATGGCACGCATAGAGGGTAGCACTTTTTTGTTTCGCACCCATTGCATGGCTTCATTTATTTCAATGCTTTGATGCGGATATTTTTCGGCCATCATGTGTTGGTACCTTGTACAGATTTCGTCCCAGGTTTCTCTTCGCTTTTCTTCGGGCAAGTACCGAGCGTATTTCATGTATACAATAATGTCGCTTAGGATTTGTTGATTGAGGTCCATAGTGGTGACGGTTAAAGATTTAAAAATGATCGTGAAGCAAGTATCAACCCATTCCTGTTAAAAATATATGATTTGGATCAGGATGGAAGCGATAGTTTAAGTTACTATAGGAATTATTTAACTTCCCAATAGCTTGCACCCAGTAGTAATGATTCCAGATTACCAATACCTTTGGTTTCCACTTCATGCTGAATTTGCTCCACTACACGTTCTTCATAGGGGCTGCGATCTATATTTTGCAAAGTACCCATTGGCCGTGGTAAAGTTTCGGAATATGTCATGTTAGCAAGAATAAAGGCGAGGGTGGAATCCTTTTCGTTGTGTACAAGCACATCATTCATACTGTATCCACTCTCATGTAACTCGATTACTGTTGGTGTAAAGCCATCCAGTTTAATTCCTTTGTTTTTTTTCTTTCCAAACACAAGGGGCTTGTTGTGCTCTAGCCATACTGTATGATCTTCACGCGTGTCACTATTCGTGTATAGATCGAATGCACCATCATTAAAGATTCGGCAATTCGTATAAATCTCGACAAAGGAAAACCCTTTATGTTGATATGCTTTAAGAAGGAGTTGTTGTAATTGAGCTCGGTCTTTATCATGACCGCGTGCAACAAACGTGGCGCCTGCACCTAATGCAAGGGACACCGGGTTAAACGGATCGTCTAATACCCCCAAGGGTGATGACTTGGTAATTTGCCCCCGATGCGAAGTGGGAGAGTACTGCCCTTTTGTTAGAGAATACACTTCATTGTTAAACATGAGCACGTTTAAATCCACATTTCGTCTGCAGGCGTGGATGAAATGATTACCTCCAATGCTCATGTTGTCTCCATCACCAGTAACCACCCAAACGCTCAGATCGGGTCTGGCTATTTTTAGCCCGGTGGCTATTGGCAATGCGCGCCCATGTATGCCATGAAAACCATACGTATCCATGTAGTAAGGAAACCGACCGGAGCAGCCAATTCCAGAAATAAAGGCAACTCTTTCCTTGGCAATTCCTAAATCGGGCATCAATCGTTGTGCTGGCGATAATACAGAAATAGCCCCACAACCTGCACACCACCTAACATCAACTGCAGGTTTAAAATCTTTTGATGTGTAATGCATATCGCCACTGTGCGACTTTTCAAGTATTTGATCGATAATGGTTTTCATGGATGTAATCAATTTTTATGGGTTACATAAAATCTCCAAATCATTGACATGCGCTTGCACCAATACATTAGCTGGAGATTTCATGTTATTTAATTTTTAAAGGTCAACTGGGGTATCTAATTTATTCTCAGGCCATTTCTTTATGTTGCCCATGGTAAGAAGTACGGTTAATTTCTCTTCTAACTCAATTGATTTAAAAGGCTTTCCCTGAACTTTATTAATACCGATCACAGGCTTCAGATATTTTGCTTGAATCAGATTTTTAAGCTGCCCTAAATTCAATTCAGGAATTACAACCCGCTCGAACCGATGTAATACGTCACCCAGATTTTTAGGAAATGGATTTAAATAGCGCAGGTGGGCAAAGGATAAATTATGACCAGCTGCCCTTAATTTTGTTACGGCTGATTTAGCAGCCCCATACGTACTGCCCCAGCTAAGTAGCAACAGATCCCCTTCTTTATCCCCTAATATTTGTAATTCCGGAATGTCGTTAGCGATGCCATCTACTTTTTTCTGACGCAACTCAACCATTTTTTGATGATTGTTTGGATCATGACTAACCACACCACTGCCATCTTCTTTTTCTAATCCGCCAATGCGATGTTCCATTCCCTGCATGCCAGGTATTGCCCATAATCGGCTTAGAGTTTCAGAGTCGCGTAAATAGGGTTTAAAGGTGGATGGGTCGGAGGCAAAGTTTGGTTTTATTTCCGTCAACTTGTCAAGTTCGGGTATTCGCCAAGGTTCAGAAGCTTGCCCGATATAGCCATCGGTTAACAGAATTACTGGCGTCATATACTTTAATGCAATTCGTGCCGCCTCCATGGTCATATCAAAACAATCCGCAGAGCCAGCAGCTGCTAATATGGGCAGGGGCGCCTCGCCATGGCGGCCGTACATAGCTTGCATTAAATCGCTTTGCTCTGGTTTAGTTGGCAGGCCGGTTGATGGGCCAGCACGCATTACATCAACAATCAGTAAAGGCAATTCAGTCATTACAGCCAACCCGATGGCTTCTGTTTTTAAAGAAAGCCCTGGACCACTGGTTGTAGTTACAGCCAGACTGCCCCCAAAGGCTGCGCCCAGAGCACTGGTAATTCCTGCAATCTCATCCTCAGCCTGTAAATGTTTAACCCCATACTTTTTATAGCCTGAGATGGCGTGCAAGATATCCGTGGCCGGAGTAATCGGGTAAGAACCCAGAAACAAGGGAAGTTTTGCCTTGGTAGCAGCCACCACCAGGCCCAACGCAACAGCCTGATTACCGGTTATGCTTCGGTATTTACCCGAAGGCAAATCAGCCTTATCAACGATGTATTGCTTTCTGAAATCCGGATTCTTTTCGGCATAGTTCCATCCACCTTGCAGGGCATGAACATTGGCAAGAATTATGTCTTCTTTGTTTTTAAACTTTTTATTAATCCATGTTACGGTTGGTTCGAGCGGTCGGTTGAAAAGCCAATACGTGATACCCAAAGCAAAAATGTTTTTTGTTCGCTGTATTATTTTGGATGGAATGTCCAGTTCGATGAATGCTTTCTTTAATTCATCCATCATATTAATACTAAAGACCTGAAAGTTTTTTAAGGAATCATCTTCCAATGGATTTTTTGAGAATCCTGCCAGTTTAAGATTTCGATCATCAAACCCTTCGGTATTTACAAGGATGATTCCATGTTCACGAACATTGGTCAGATTCACTTTTAGTGAGGCTGCATTCATTGCAACCAGAACATCTACAAAGTCGCCTGTAGTATTAATATGGCGCGTTCCAAAGTGCACTTGAAAGGCACTTACACCATATAGGGTTCCTTCGGGAGCCCGGATTTCTGAGGGGAAATCTGGAAACGTGTTTACTTCATTGCCGGCAAAGCCCGAAGTATCCGAAAACTGGGCACCTACCAATTGCATGCCATCGCCTGAGTCTCCGGCAAAACGAACCGTTACCTCTTCCAGATGTTCTATTAACTTATCCATGGCAAATATTTTTTTATTGATACGATAAGTTTGTTAAATTATCGTCTTCAATCTATGATTTACGTCATGTGCCAAAATGAATAAAAGTGATTTGAATTTATGATCTTCGTTTTAAGGGCAAGGAATGAGCAATGATCCGGGAAAATCATCACTTGTAAATGGAAGTATTATGAACAATCGAAGAGAGTTTATCAAGCAGTTGGCTGTTGGAGCTGCATTAATGCCGTTACCATGGTTGACATCCTGCACTACAAGTTCATCCGATTCTTCCGGTGAGAATATCTCTGAAACGATAAAAATTTCTCTTGCCCAGTGGTCTGTCCACCGGGCGTTGGAGGCTGGAACCATTCGGGCTGCTGATTTTCCTGCACTGGCCCGGCAAAAATATGATCTCGCTGCTGTTGAGTATGTGAACGGCTTTTATAGAGATCAGGCTAGTGATGAAAAATTCTGGAATCGACTAAAGTCATCAGCAGATGAAAATGAGGTTCAAAGTTTGCTGATCATGATAGATGAGGAGGGGGACCTTGGGAATACAAAGGATGCTGAAAGAAAGCATTCTGTTGAAAATCATTACAAATGGATAAATGCAGCGTCCCTATTAGGATGTCACTCCATTCGCGTAAATGCGTTTGGCGAGGGATCAAAGACGGATGTGCAACTAGCTATGATTAATTCCATGGGTGAACTTTGTGATTACGCAGCGAAGACCTCAATTAATGTAGTTATTGAAAATCATGGTTTGTATAGTTCAGATGGAAAATGGATTGCTGAAATAATGAAGCAGGTGAATAAACCAAATTGCGGTACGCTACCCGATTTCGGTAACTGGTGTACAGCCGCCAAGTGGGGAACAACTCAAATTGAGTGTGCGGAAGTTTATGATCGGTACCGGGGAGTTTCTGAAATGCTTCCATACGCAAAAGGAGTAAGCGCTAAGTCATATGCGTTTAACGAAAAAGGAGAGGAAACCCGGATTGATTATACCCGCATGCTGCAACTTGTGAAAGAAGCGGGCTTTCAAGGGCATATTGGAATTGAATTTGAGGGACTTAATCTAGGCGAGCATGAAGGTATACTCGCTACGAAGGCTTTGCTTGCGAAAACAATAAAACAGTTGGCCTAATTTTTCATCTTTAAAACTTTTAGAATAAAATCATCAATCCGTTTGGGTTTCCGGGTTTGGCTATCCAACATGCACCATGTTGTTTTTGCTTTAACCAGAATTTTTCCGGTTTCCTCATGAATGATATTTACATACCGGATCGAACGGGGTCCGGTTGTTTCGCCAACCCAGGTGGTCAAAATCAACGGATCATTTTCAAGCGCAGCCCCCAGGTAGTCAATCTCATGCCGGAGAACCACCCATACATTTATTTGCTTAATTTCAGGAGTTGCCAAAACATCCCAATGAGCGGCAGCTACCTCTTGTACCCAAGTGAGATAGACAACATTATTGACATGGCCTAACTCATCAATATCCGCGGAGTTGACCTTTATTTTTTTGATGAACTCGTTACCCTTCGACTCTGTCATATTTCTTTAAGTATAGTTTACAAGGTAGGGAACTTAGATCGTAAAAAATTCAAGTAACTTTGTACCTTGCATCCTCTAATGGTTTAAACCATACTTTTTTACTTAATACATACATTTTGACATTTCACGATTTTAGTTTCAATCCTCGTTTGGTAGATGGATTGGATGCCATGGGCTTTTCGAAGCCAACGCCTATTCAGATTCAATCAATTCCGGTAATATTAAATAAGCAAGATTTAATAGCCTGCGCACAGACGGGTACAGGAAAGACAGCTGCGTATGTATTGCCCATTTTGAATAACATTGTTAACTCTGAAAAAAGGCATCTCAACACGGTAATTATTGCGCCCACCCGCGAGCTCGCCCAGCAAATAGATCAACAGATAGAAGGCTTTTCCTATTTCCTGGGAGTAAGTTCGATAGCTATCTATGGGGGTGGCGATGGTGCCACCTGGGACCAGCAAAAGCGAGCCATGGAAGGCGGAGTAGATATTATTATTGCAACTCCGGGACGTTTGATTGCTCAAATCGCCATGGGCACAATAAATTTCGACCATGTTGAGCACCTTGTACTCGATGAGGCTGACCGGATGCTGGACATGGGTTTTTATGAAGACATTATTCGGATAATAAAGGAGTTGCCGGTTAAGCGGCAGACTTTACTTTTTTCTGCGACTATGCCACCCAAGATACGCTCGCTGGCAAACCGGATTTTACAGAGTCCCATGGAAATAAATATTGCCATATCCAAACCGGCTGAGGGAATCTTGCAACAAGCGTATGTTGTTTATAATGAACAAAAAGAAAAGTTAATTGACTCTCTTCTGAAAGAGAAATCCTATACCAGTGTTTTGATTTTTGCATCTACCAAAGAGAACGTAAAGAAACTCGATAGAAACCTGAACCGACTCGGACTTAAAGCAAAAGCAATCCATTCGGATCTTGATCAAACAGAAAGAGAACACGTGCTGCGTGAATTTAAAAACAAACAATTATCCATCCTCATCGGTACCGATGTGCTTTCGCGAGGTATAGACGTGGAAGGGATTGATCTGGTTATCAATTTTGATGTGCCCCCCGATCCGGAAGATTACATTCACCGCATTGGTCGAACCGCCCGGGCGGCCAGCACGGGAACAGCGATTACGTTTGTCAATGATATGGATCAACGAAAGTTCTTTAGAATTGAAAGCTTAATAGGAAAAGAGGTGCCGAAAATTCAAGTACCCACCGAACTTGGTCCGGCTCCCGCTTATAGTCCGGAAACAAAAAATCATCAAATGAAAGGACAGGGCCATAAGAATTCTGGAAAGCAAAAGTCCTGGAAAGGAAAGAGAAGGCCACATCAAAAGCCCAAACCATAAATGGTGGCGCTAATTTTTAATTAGCGTTGAAATCATTTCTGTAAAGTACCTACCATAATAAGGCCCAACCCAATTTAGCGCCCGAACTTCTTCTTTGCGAACTTTCTCGTAGTGGGCATCCTCCGTGATGTATCCCGTATAGTCGCCATTGAAACTGGTAATGATAAGGTGTTTTCCTTTTGCCATGGCTAGATCCTTTAACTTTTGATTTACATAAATCTCGCCCGAGAAATCGCACGGAGTACCCACAAAAATTAAGTTACCCAATTGAAGGAAGGTGAGTTCGCCCTGTAATGGATTTAATAACCATGAGAACGCCCAGTTGCGTACCTTAAGATTCTCGGTAATGCGCAATTGTGCGGGGCCAAATGGGATCGGAACATGCGCGCTTTTAATTTTTAAGGAATCCTGAATTGGACCGTACGTGGCCTGTTGTATTTTTTCCGACAATACCTGGCCCACTTTTTTTACCAGGTCAAACTCCTGTTCTTTTAACCCGGCTAAGCGGTGGCTTCCAACCATACCTGCCATAAACAGACCGAAGGAATTATTTTTTTCCAATTCATTTATCAATGCAGCCGGGTAATCGCCCGAAAGACTTTTACTTTTTTTGCTGATGCTGGTGGCGTGAGCGCTGTAGGTTATCAAATGAGCTTTGCTGCTATCGTTCCTTAGCAATTGTATTCCTCTCAATATTCCATCGTAGGGAGCACCCGCCACCAGTCTATTTTCAGCATATTCACTCGCATCCGATTCCCAATATCGTATTTGGCTGGGCTTCATTGACGTTTCAATCTCCTTAATTTTTGCTGCAAGCTTTTCTGCTACATTGTTTACCCAACTTTCATCGTATTGACCTAAAGCCAGTTCACCAACCAGACTATTATGCCATCCTCCAACACCATTGTGTGTATGGGTGGCGCTCAAATAGAGAAAAGGAATTTCTGGAAAGTCCTGAGCTACTTTTTTTTGAAGAATTTCTTTAATAGAAGGCGGGAAGAGCAATAAATCGAGACTGATGAAGTAACAGGACAAACTGCCATTATTGATACCTATGATCCGGGCATAGAGTGAATCATGTACAGTATCAAAGCTTGACCGCATCCGATATCCGGCCATGGGCATGGCAGAGTCGGGTGTTATCGAAATTTTATCCCAACCCGAACGTAATGCATTGGTTGAAGGGTGAACGGTTGGCTGAAGATCATTCAGCGTTTGAGTCATCGTACGATAAAATTCCTGATCCTGTAAAGAAGTTCTATCAATAGTTCCAACCAGCGAAATAATTAGGAGGAGAATACCACCAACGCCAATCAACAGTCCTTTCAGCCAACGATTCATAGGAAGTTGACCAGGCCGATCATTATTTTTCTATAATAGTAAATTCAGTTCTGCGATTTAGCTGTCGGCCGGCCCGAGTCTTATTATCTGATATGGGTTTGTCGGGGCCGTACCCGGCAACCGTAATGCGGGATTCATCAACGCCTGATTTTACCAGATGTTTTTTTACCGCTTCGGCTCTTCTTTTGCTGAGTCCAACATTGTAAGGGTATGATCCAATGTTATCCGTATGACCGCTGATTTCAACTTTTACAGAGGAAGCGGTCTTCATAATCTGTTCAAGATACAGAATGTCTTCAAAGGATTTAGGAACATCGCTGTCGTGAGCGAAATAAACATTTAATGTGCGTCTGTAGTTTACAGCAATCTTATCAAGATAGATCGTATCACTCAAAACCGGGTTTTGGGTTGGTGAATCCGAAAAATAATAGGTGGAGGAATACGGAATGTAATCAGAACTAGAGACCAACAATTTATAACGCGCACCGCCCGTATTTTTCACTTCGGTTTTATAGGTTCCCGCTGTCACCTCACTAAAGTTGATTTCTTCGCCATGTGTGGAGGAAAGTTTTACGGAAGCATGGAGCGGCTTACGAGAATCTCCCTCAGCAACAAAAACAGAAAATTGTAATGTAGTTGATGTGGTTGCCGCAGGTTTGTCGGCAGTAGGGGTTGGTCGTGCGATGGCGGGCATTTCATCTTCCATGGCTAAAACTGCATCTGCAAAATCGGGTTGCGAGTATGCGGGCTCTTTCCAATTACGGATATCAATCTTGTATATATCCTGTTCTCCAATGCCCTCCTGGCGTACCGAGGAGATATAGGCAAAGTCTTCATCGCGGGTTAACACAATATAGATATCATTTTCAACCGAGTTAATCGGATAACCCATGTTAATGGGTTTTTCCCACATGTCTTTCTCTGCATTATAGGCACTTCTGAAAATATCCAGGTCGCCCATGCCTGCATGCCCATTTGAACTGAAATAAAGATGGTTGCCGCTTGCCGATATAAATACTCCATCTTCATCCAGATCTGTATTGACAAGTTTGCCTAGGTTTTGCGGGTTCACCCAATGGCCTTTGGAATCTTTTGTACACATGTAGATGTCGGTGCCACCATAGCCCCCGGGCCGATTGCTTGAGAAGAACAACTTCGTACCATCGGCTGTTATTGACGCTGAATTTTCGATATACTCAGAATTTATTTCTAAGGCTTTAGGATCTGTCCAGGTGCCGTCTGGTTTTAAAAATGAAGCCAAAATGTCGCCACCGTTAGAATCGTGATACAAGAGCATCTCCTTGCCATCGGGGGAAAGGTTTACACTGGCATTGTGATAGTTATTATTGAGTGGCCCCGCTAAGTTTTGAGCCGGGGTCCATTCCCCATTTTCTTTTCGGCTAAAGAAGATTTCTTCGTAGTACTCATTATCTGAGGCAATCCGATCATTGGAATTTCCCTCGGGCCTGCGTGTGGTATAAACCATTATGGTTTCATCGGCATTAATGGTTGGGGCATAATCGGGCCATTCGGAATTTACATTACTCGTGAGATGTGAAATGGTAACATCTACCGGTTGAGCGATCATGATTTTAGCATTGTTGCATTCAAAGATCTTTCTGTAAACATCATTGAGTTTTTTAGACTTATCATAATCAAGTGAGCGCGATAACAAACGGCCATATCTGTTATAAAGCAAAATTGCGCTATCAAACTTTTCTGAATAGTGATAGGCTTGTCCGAGGTAATAAAGAATATCCTCATCTACTTTTGGATCTAACCAATAGGCTTTCTTAAAATATTCCAGCGATTTTTCTTTACGGATGGTAAGCATAATGGAACGACCTGCCATGAAGTGAGCTTTGGCACTTTTCGGGTTGGCCTTAGCCGCCAGCGTAAACATTTCGGTTGCTTGCTTGCGATGGGAGTAGTCAAAGACCTCCATCCCCATCTTGTAGTATTCTTCCGATAAAGCAATTGAGTCTTGTTGGCAAAAGGAAGGTATACCAATTAAAAGGCAAACAAGTAAAGCCAAGGGAGCACGGTACGATAAAGCCATAGGTTTCGAATCTTAGCCAAAAGTAAAGTTTTTCGGCATTGATTGAAATCCTAAGTCAACCGATTTTAGTTATTCGTACTTTTTGTTGGGACCGCTTTGACCCAAATCTTAGGCACTGTGGCGGTACTTGTTACCTTCCCACGTTTTCATTTCAAGGATCATGGCTTGTTCGCGGGCGGTTAACGGTGCTTTGTTGAGTTCTTCCTGCTTTTTTGCAAGTGATGTAAAAAACTGAAGTCGGTACTTAAAAACGGTTTTACTTCCAATTGCTTTTTTAAGCTCCCGCAACGGAAGAGTTTCGTCTATCCAAACGAGAAAAATATCTTTATCATCGCTGCTTCCCGGTAAAAAAGATATGCCTGACTTTTCCAGGTTGTCCAGAACGTCATCCTTAAAGTTAGGTTTCCCGGCTATATATAAAGTTGTCCAAGCCATAATTTTTAATAGGGTTCGCATTAAAGTTCAAAATTTAATTCTGTGTTATCTTAGCTACTCAGAACAAAATGTAGGGCCACTGAAGGTTAAAAAATATTTCTAGTTGATTCGTGGCCAGCTATTTAGCTGCGAACACCCTGATAACGGGCAAGGTGGCAAATAAGTTGCAAATATTGGAGCGAGTTTTAATATCTAATCACTCATTCATCCAAACTAAAAAAGAAACCATCACTAATTGATCGGTGAGATATTGAATGATAGGCTCATCGGGATCGAACTGATTTCCGTATTTCTTTCTTATTGCTGTAAGCTCCTCATCATTTACCCAATCGGTTGCAATAAGTTTGTGCGTTGGGTCAACCTTTTTCTTAATTGTAACCAGGATTCGTTTCATCGGGTTGTGGTTTGTCGGTTAACAAGTCTACCCATTCTAAACTAACAGCCAAATGACTTTGATCAGGTTCACAAATCGGTAACTATCTCCCAAAAGGAAACTTAATCCCATTTTTGGAAGCATTAAGTTTAAAAAGTTGCATTTTTAGCCATTTTCAAAGGTTTCAGATCGGTGGCACGGTTCTTCCAATAGCTGGGTATCATGAAAAAGAAACCAGTAATAGCTGTGTTTGAAAACGACCCGCTTAACAGATTCATTTGTCAGCGGATGCTAGACCTACAAATTGAAAAGGTATCGTTCCATATTTTCGGTACGGCCGAGGAGGGCTTGGAAATGGCTAAAACTTTAAAGTTTGATTTTGCCTTTATCGATCTGCACTTTAAAGGTGAAATTTATGGAGGGGTTGAACTGGCAAGAGAGCTTAAATCTATTTCTGATAAAACGGTGCTTGTTGCGATGACAACTTTGATTCAACAACGAGATTCAGAGCGTGCGAAATCGGAAGGCTTTATCACCTGTCTTGAAAAACCTTTATCATTTTTTGATATCGATAAATTGCTGAAAGAGATTGTGACTTAGAATACGACCTTAAAAAAATTGTGTAAGTACTTCTCAAAGGGCAGGTCCTTTATTATGCCTACCTTTATCTGTATGATGAAGTGTGTTTCGGGTAAGCGGTCTTACGCGAGCCAAAATCTTGCGGAAGAGGCACTAATTGAAGCTCATATTAATTTTGAGTATCGTCCGCGTAATGGACCGACAACTGTTTATAAATGCGAAGAGTGCGGTAACTTTCACCTTACTTCTTTAGGCGAAATGAATGCTCAACTTGCTCTCCAATTAAAGAACGGTTACATTCAAAAACAAAAACAAGCAATCCGATGGAAAAATAAATTAAAGTAAGAGAGACAATTTGATGTCTAACTTTTTACTTCCCGCTTTTTTTCCAATCTTCCAGAAATTTGAATCATGAGCCGAATTACACTCGATAAATTACTGGGCATCCGGTATCCGGTAATTGTTGCGCCTATGTTCTTAATCTCCAACACAAAGATGATTAAGGCCGCGCTTGACAATGGTGTGACTGCTGCTTTCCCGGCATTAAATTATCGAACAGATCAGGAACTACGAGCTGCGATACAGGAGATCAAATCATCTACCGATAAGCCTTTCGGTGTTAACCTGATTGTTAACAAGTCCAATCCCAAGTATAAAGGCCAGCTAGACACACTCGTTGAAATGAAGGTGGACTTCATTATAACCTCCTTGGGTAATCCCAGGGAAGTAATAGAGCGATGTAGGCCGCTTGGAATTAAAGTTTTTTGTGATGTAGTTGATCTTACCTATGCAAAAAAAGTAGAGCAATTGGGTGCCGATGCCTTGATAGCGGTTAATAACCGGGCAGGCGGACATGCCGGCAAACTAGCGCCAGAAGAATTGGTTAAACTGCTGACTGAAAATTGTACCCTTCCGGTAATTTCAGCAGGCGGAATTGCTCATGGGAAAGATCTTAAGCAGTCTATGGATTGGGGCGCAGCGGGGGCTTCCATAGGCACAATCTTTATTGCTTGCCACGAGGCCGATATCTCTCCCGAGTATAAACAAGCAATGGTTGATTATGGTGAGAAAGATATTGTTATGACTACGAAACTCTCGGGATCAGCGCTCACGGTTATTAACACCCCGTATGTGCAGCAATTGGGCACCAAGGCCAATTGGCTTGAAAGAATACTTAACAACAATAAAACGTTGAAGAAGTACGCGAAAATGATAATCGCTTACCGTGGCATGAAACAAGTTGAGAAAGCCGCTTTTGGTGCAACTTATAAGACGGTTTGGTGTGCTGGCCCTGCCATTGAGCACGTAAAAAGTATTCGCCCGATGGGCGAAATAGTAAAAGCCTTAACTACTGAGTTTGAACTGGCAAGAAACCTTGTAGAAGCATGAACGAAAAAAAACATTGGGACCGTATTGCACCAAGCTATAACGATGAAATTTTTGATGTTTATGCTAGCGATAAGAAGAAAAAACTTCAACGCTTTATCCGCAAGCATGGCAGTAAAAATAAAACAGCTATAGATTTTGGCTGTGGTAATGGGAAATCTTTTCCTTATCTCGCTCCAAACTTTAAACACATTGTGGGGCTCGATATCAGCAAGGGCCTTTTAAAGCAAGCGAAGCAACGCGGCTACGCAAATGTCGATTTGAAACAAGCGGATCTCACTAAGCAGAACCTGGCCTTGGCTCCGGTTGACTTTGCCTTTTGTTGCAACGTTATAATGTTTCCTGAGCTTAAGAAAAATTATACGATGCTCGCGAATATTAACAAAGCTTTGCATACAGGAGGTACAGCCATAATGGTGTTGCCCTCTTTGGATTCAGCGTTGTTTTCTTCCTGGCGATTAATTGAGATGTATCGAAAAGAAGGCGTTGAGGTTAGTGAAATTCCAGCCCATGAGTTTCATTATTTTAAAGGCAACAAACGCGATTTAATTCAGGGTATTGTTCATATTGAGGGAGTCCCTACCAAGCACTATTCATATTCCGAACTTCAGGTGATCTGTAAGGAAGCTGGATTTAAAATTACGGCAATCGAAAAGCTAGAGTACCATTGGAGCACAGAATTCGCATCAGTGCCTGAATGGCTAAAAGAGCCTTATCCCTGGGATTGGTTGGTGGAATGTGTTAAGGACTGAAATTCAGTGTAAAAGGTATTTGTTAGTAAATCTTACTTTCCTTACGGGAAGATTTGTTTTTATTTTAGATTCGCATCCTGAAAATCCAATTCGTATGAAACTTAGTTCGCGATTCGTTTTACCCGCCATATGTACTTTAGGGCTCCTTGTTCTGGCCGTATCCTGCAATGAGAAAACAGCTCCGACAGATTTAACAAAAGAGACTATCATACCCAAACCTGTAAGCGTTACTGCAACCGGAAAGAGTTTTTCACTTACCTCAGAGACGCAAATTTATGTGGCCGAAGGAAATGAGGAGCTCGTATCTGTCGCACAACGGTTAGCTTCTCAAGTTAATATTGTTACAGGGTTCACTAACAAAATAGAAATAGCAGCAACCGTACCGCAGACGGGTATTTATTTAACTCTCTTGAATGTGGATAAGGAATTAGGAGAAGAGGGGTATGAACTTTCCATAACCGAGAATCTGATTGAACTTCAGGCCAATACTCCTGAGGGGATTTTTAGGGGTGTGCAAACTTTAGCACAACTGGTACCGCTTCCAGGTTCTGGAACTCCAGTCTATGAGGGTCGAATTGCTACCGGGGAAATCCAGGATTATCCGACCTATGCGTGGCGGGGTTCCATGCTGGATGTAGCCCGGCATTTCTTTTCCGTTGAGGATGTAAAACGATATATCGATTTGATCAGCTATTACAAAATGAATGTGTTGCACCTTCACTTAAGTGACGATCAGGGCTGGCGTATTGAAATTAAATCATGGCCAAACTTAACCGTACATGGTGGAAGCACTCAGGTGGGCGGGGGTAAAGGAGGTTTTTATACTCAGGAGCAATTCAAAGATATAGTTGCCTATGCACAAAGCAGATATATAACTGTAATTCCCGAAATCGATTTGCCAGGTCATATAAATTCAGCATTAGCTTCTTATGGCGAATTAAATTTTGGTATTAAGGTTCCTGTGGAGGGAAAATATAATGGTCCTGTAAGCACGGAAGGAATTCTGGGTGGTAAACAGAAGCCTACAGAACTTTATACGGGTATTGAAGTAGGGTGGAGTACGTTACAATATGGAAAACCTTCTACTATGAAATTTATTGACGATGTGATTCGGGAAATTTCAGAAATCACACCGGGGCCTTATATCCATATTGGCGGGGATGAAGCGCATGCAACCAAAAAGGAAGATTACATCAAGTTTGTAAATTATTTTACGGACATAGTAAAAAATAACGGCAAACAAATGGTGGGTTGGGAAGAGATAGCCCAAGGCAATATTGATGGAAACGCAATCGCACAACACTGGACGTCCGAAAAGTATGCGCAGATGGCAGCAGAGAAAGGGTCACGGATTATTATGTCACCGTCAACGCGCGTGTATCTGGATATGCAATATGACTCTACCACTCGCATTGGCCTGCATTGGGCTGCTTATATTGAAGTTGACGATGCCTACAATTGGAACCCGGCCACCCAGGTAGAGGGTATCAATAGAGATCAGATCATGGGTGTTGAAACACCCTTGTGGAGTGAGACTATAGAAAATATGAATGATATCGAGTATTTATTATTCCCTCGCTTACCGGGTATTGCTGAAATAGCATGGTCGCCTGCAAAAGATAGAAGCTGGGAGGAATATAAAATCCGGTTAGGTAATCATGGTCCGCGAATGAAAGCCTTGGGTATCGATT
Organism: Cyclobacteriaceae bacterium; assembly: GCA_016787745.1. Taxonomy (GTDB): domain Bacteria; phylum Bacteroidota; class Bacteroidia; order Cytophagales; family Cyclobacteriaceae; genus ELB16-189. Next base: position 308 of record JAEUUB010000562.1, on the reverse strand, counting down.
TTTATCCATCTGCAAGGGTGCCCTGGGCGAATTGATTCAATATAGGATTCGTTCAACGCGAAACAAACCAACTATGATTTTTGTCATCGTTGCACTTATTATTTTTTAGTAACATTGGGCATGAAATCACAAAATATAGCCCTGTTGATTTGTCTGGGGTGCATTCTCTGGCTTGCTGGATGTTCCACACGAATTCAAAACACGTACGATCACGAAGTTGATTTTAGCAAGTACAAAACCTTTTGCTGGATGAGTGGTTGTGAATTTAAGTTCGCGGGGCCTTCGTACCTGAATGATAGCCTTTTACG
>JAEUUB010000529.1 GCA_016787745.1 Cyclobacteriaceae bacterium | reverse complement strand
AGGGAAGTTCAATGTCTCCACTATTCACAAAAACTTCCTGAAAATCGTTCATAGTCTGATGTTGACTGCTGGGCTTAATGTCTTTCGTGAGCAAAAGGGATTTAGACGTGTTTATAAAAGCGCTGTAGCTATGATAAATAGAATCTGCATAGAGTCCACGGCTCAGGGCTTTGTTGGCAAGGGCCAGCTTTTCCTCCGACTCCAGTAGTAACGTGGCAACCAAATCGATGATTACACCGGCACACTCGCCTACGGCTGTGTGCAAAATGAAGTTGTTGTTTTCGCCCCAATCAATATAGTCCTGCGGTACGGTACCGGATAAATCACCCAGGGGTTTCAGCAATCCATAAAAATGAGTACGATTCATTCGCTTAAAATAGTCGTGATAATATTCTCCTTCATGGCTGTTGGCCTCATAATCATCCAGCAAGATCCGCAAGGCCTGCGGGCCGCGCTTGCTGGGGATTTTAATTAGCTTATCTGAAATAATTCCTTCCCCATTTTTTAATCGGCCCCCGCCCAATAGAACAACCAATGCCGGCAATACTTTGCCTTGCTTATCTTTTATTGTACTACCATGGAAGCCGATGCTGGCAAGCCCATGCTGGCCGCAGGAATTAGGACAACCACTTATCTTTATTTTGATATCATTGTTATAAATCAGATCCGGGTATTCTTCTTTAATTACTTTTTCTAACTCCAAGGCAATTCCATAGCTGCTTGATATACCCAGGTTGCATGAGTCGGTTCCCGGGCAGGCCGTTATATCGCCCACGCTGTCAAAGCCTGGCTCGGCCAGTCCTATTTCATTCAAAGCGTTATATAAATGATGCAAGGCTTCTGGCCTTACAAAGCGGATCAGGTACCCTTGGTTTACGGTAATCCGGCAATCGGTTGCCCCGTATGTTTCGACAAGGGTCGCAAACTTTCGGGCGAGATCAGAAGAAAGGTTTCCAAGAACTACTTTCACATAAACGCCAAAAAAACCTTCCTGCTTTTGTTCAATCACATTGCTTTTAAGCCACCGGGTATAGGCTACCTCATCAGGTAAAGCCAGTGTGTGCGAAGGAATTACTTCGGGTAGAATAGGATCCGGAAAACTATTCTCATCGATAGAATAAGATTTATATTTCAACGCGCTGCGTTCTTCTTCTGCCAATTCTAATAAACGTTCAAGACCGATCTCATCTAATAGAAATTTCATTCGGGCCTTCATTCTCCGCGACCGTTCGCCATACCGATCGAATACACGTAGTATACTTTCTGTAAAAGGAATGATTTGATCCGGTTCTAAAAATTCAAACGCGGTTACCGCCAGCATAGGATTGGCACCCAATCCCCCACCTATTACTACTTTAAAGCCACGCTTTCCATTTTTAATTAAGGGTATAAAACCTAAATCGTGGATAAACGTGTAGGCTGTGTCCTCTTCGCTGGAAGAAAAAGCAATTTTGAACTTCCTGCCCATTTCCTGGCAAACTGGATTGCGCAAAAAATAGCGAAACATTTCTGTAGCATAAGGCGAAATATCAAAGGGTTCTTTCGGATCAATACCGGCCGTAGGGGATGCCGTTATATTTCTTACAGTATTTCCACATGCTTCACGAAGCGTAATATCGTCCTTCTCAAGTTTTGCCCACAGTTCGGGGGTCCTGTCCAGACTTACATAATGAATTTGTATATCCTGCCGTGTCGTGGCGTGCAGGTTGCTACTCGCATATTCATCTGAGATATCGGCAATTCTCCTAAGTTGAGTAGTTGTTACTCGGCCGAGCGGGAGTTTTATCCGAATCATCTGCACACCGGGCTGTCGCTGACCATAAATTCCACGGGCAAGCCGCAGACTCCGGAATTTCTCGGGGTCAATCTTGCCTTCGTTGAAAAGAGTAATCTTTTTCTCCAGATCAATAATGTCCTGTGCTACAATCGGATTATTTAAATCCTCTAATTCTGTCCTAAAACTTTCCATGTTCTGTGAATAAGACTATAAAAGTACTACAATTGTCTATTAAATCTGTAGATTTACTATTTAATATGAAAATCGACCTAAAAGGCCTTAAAATGACAGGAAAAAGAGGTTTGGTAATTTTGGCAGGCGCGGGTCCGGGTGACCCTGAGTTGATAACCCTTAAAGCCATCCGGTATTTAAACAAGGCAGATGTGGTGGTGGTTGACAGGCTGGTAAGTGCTGATTTGATTACAAAAAACACCCGGCAGAAAGCCTTGATTATTCCAGTAGGCAAGCAAGCCCGAAAGGAAGAATCAACGGCCCAAGCCGATATTGACAACCTTTTAGTTACGTATGCTTTGCAAAATAAACTCGTGGTTCGGCTAAAAGGTGGGGATGTTTCTTTTTTCTCTAACGTGTTGGATGAACTGAAAGCATTAACAGAGAATGAAATTCCTTTTGAAATTATACCTGGCGTTACGGCAGCCTCAGGGGCCTCAACGTATGCAGGTATTCCCCTTACGGCAAGAGGGTATGCTGCTTCGGTTCGATTTCTAACTTGCTATAAGCCCGAAGAGTTTAAGAACAGCTATTGGAATGAGTTAGCCAATACCGAGGATACATTAGTGTTCTATATGTCTTCCGATTCCTTGCCGATGGTGGCTGAGAACTTAACAAACCATCGGATAGCAAACGATAAGTTATTGGCTATTATTGAACAGGCAACTACACCGTTTCAAAAGGTAAGTATTTTCAATTTGTATGAATATACTCCTCTTGCACCACAAGTAATTTATAAATCACCAACCCTGATAATTATTGGCCGTGTAGTGGGCTTGCATAAACAGTTTCAATGGAAGTCTGATTTTGAAGGAACGAATGATTACTTCGGGCCTTTAGTACAACGTGCGGATAAACAGCAACCTGTATGATTGCCAATTGCCCTATTAAAACTGCCAAATTCAATTATGATTCAATCTTTGAAGCAAGGATTGAAGAATTGAAGCGTGAAGGTCGCTATCGCTATTTTCTGGACGTTAATAAATCGGCACAGCACTTTCCTAAATTTTTTTATGCCGATCAGCGTGGCGATAAAAAATCGGCCATCAACTGGTGCTCTAACGATTACCTATGCATGAGTGTTCATGAAGAAGTAATCAGTAAGTTGTCGTATGCTGCACATCGGAGCGGAGCCGGAAGCAGCGGAACCAGAAACATTTCGGGCACGACAAACTTTCATCGTGAATTAGAGAATACTTTGGCGGAACTTCACGAAAAGGAATCGGCATTACTTTTTAATGGGGCGTATTTGGCCAACCTTACCGCTATCAGTACGTTAGGAAAAATTTTACCCAACTGTGCCATTCTTTCAGATGAGCGCAATCACGCTTCCATTATTGAAGGGGTAAAGGCAAGCGGCTGCGAAAAGTTTGTCTTTCACCACAACGATTTGGGTCATTTGCAGCAAATATTAGCGCAAGTAGAGATTTCAAGACCTAAAATAATTGTTTTTGAATCTGTTTATTCCATGAATGGAAACATTTCGCCTATTGCGGAAATTGTGAAGTTGGCGAAGCAGTACAACGCCCTTACTTACATCGATGAGGTGCATGCCGTTGGCTTGTATGGTGAGCGAGGGGCCGGCTTGGCTTCTACGCTGGCCGTGAAAGATCAGGTGGACGTTATTAATGGAACGCTGGCCAAAGGATATGGCGTTATCGGTGGGTATATCGCGGCCAAACAATCGATCATTGACACCGTGAGATCGTTTGGTAGTGGATTCATTTTTACTACCTCATTACCTCCGGCTGTCTGCAGCGCAGCGAACCGCAGCATCCAAATACTAATGACCGATAAAACTATTCGCCCACGATATTGGGAAAAGGTGTTGGAATTTCGTGCCTTCTTAAATGAGAACGGAATAAAATTTTTACCTAACCATTCGCACATTACAAGTGTGCCTATAGGGGATTCACAACGGTGCAAGAAAATTTCGGATAGACTGTTAAAGGAATTCGAGATTTATATTCAACCCATTAATTATCCTACAGTACAACGAGGCGAAGAGTGCTTGCGCATAACTTTAACCATGCGGCATGAAACCAGGGACATGTTTTATCTCGCAAAATCTTTAAAGACTGTTTTGAATGAATCCGCTTAAGATTGTTTGCCGCGGTTCTAAATTGTCGTTGGCTCAGGTAGAAATTTTTAGAAAGAAACTGTTAAACACATTTCCGAACACATCTGTGGAAATAATAATCAAAGAAACGGAAGGTGACCTAAACCAAAATCAACCCCTCAGCGAGATGGAAGGTCGCGATTTTTTTACAAAGGATATTCAGGAGTATTTGATTGCCGGGAAGGCCGACTTTGCAGTTCATTCCATGAAAGATGTGAGTGGTGAAAATTTCTTTAAGGATAATTCCTACGCAATCATTGATCGTGATGACTTCAGAGATGCTGTAATCTTTAATGAGGACATCGTATCAAAGATTGAGCTGGGGGAAAAGATTCGTCTGGGAACATCCTCACCCAGAAGGATAGAAATGGCAATTCATTTTTTAAATCAAGCCATGCCCAGGGTGGGAGATACCCGCGTGAAACTGGAAGCGGTTTCCATACGCGGGAATGTGGACACAAGACTTCGCAAGTTGGATGCAAAAGAATATGATGGAATTGTACTCGCCTGTGCCGGCCTTAACCGATTGTTACAAACGAACGCTAAAGCTGAAATCGGATCCTTATTGCGGAATAAAAAGATGATGATCCTTCCCATTATGGATTGCCCCCCGGCACCCGGGCAGGGAGCTATTGTTGTGGAGACATCAAAGGAAAACAAAAGGGCTAAAGAAATCCTTGCGGTCCTCAATGACTCAAAATTGGCAGATGCAGTATCGCGTGAGCGGAATCTGGCGCATCAATATGGAAGCGGCTGCCATCAGAAGTTTGGCGTGGTGCATGTTCGCACCAAGGATGTTTCCTTTACCTATGCCGCAGGAAATGACAGAAATGAAACTCAGTTTCAAAAATTAGTTTATGCGAGTGAAAGTAAGGAAGTTCCTGCAAGTGAATTGGAGGATTCATTTGTTTACACGGAGTACGCGGATACAGACGCATCAAGGCGGTTGCCGGTTGCTTACATCGCAACTACCCATCTGCCACAAATAAAATTATTAGCTAATAGACGAGTTTGGGTAGGCCATACAACTGCCTGGTTTACTCTTGCCAGTCATGGCGTTTGGGTTGAAGGCTCATCCGAGAATCTTGGAATGGAATTCATTAGTCCAACCTTGGAAAGTCCGCTGGTTAATATAGAAGCTTCTGAAATTTCAATCTTTTCGGATGAGATGAGCGCTGCCCATTGGAAACAATCGGGATTTACCGTTGTGACTTTTAGCAAATCCCCAACGAAGGGTAAACACGCTTGACTATGGAGAAGCAATACAGCAATCAGCGTAGACTAAGAGCCAATAAACATATTCGGGAGTTAGCCTCAACCGTTACTCTCACGCACCTGGATTTTATTCAGCCGCTTTTTGTTGATGAATCGATTAGTGCGCAAACACCAATCAATTCTCTCTCGGGTATTAATTCTGAAACAATCGAATCGGCCCTTGCGCAAATTGAATCAGATCTAGCCAATGGAATCTCGAAGTTCTTGGTATTTCCAATTCCCAAAACAAAAGCTGTAAAGGATTTTAATTTCGCTTTCGTAGCCGAGGTTGTAAAAAAAATTCGATCTGTTTTCGGAGACAGAATCTGGCTGGCCCTAGATGCCTGTTTATGCGCTTATACATCACACGGTCATTGTGGAATTTTACATCCGGATGGAACCCGGGTACTCAATCACGAAACAACCAGCCTCCTTGCAAAATATTCACTTCAATTGGCTCAGGCTGGGGCCGATTGTATCGCGCCAAGCGATTTAATGGATGGCCAGATCGCGACAATCCGGAATATCTTAAATGAAAATGATTTCGATCATATTTCAATCATGAGCTACTCCGCGAAATTTAGCTCGGAATACTATGGTCCGTTTAGGGATGCATGTAAATCAACACCCAATGTAAATAATGTGCTGAGGAACCGGAAGACCTATCAGATTTCACCGTTCAATGCTGATGACGCAGTGCAATCATCCGTGCGCGACTGGGAAGAAGGTGCCGATATTGTCATGGTGAAGCCGGCCCTACTGAATTCCGATATTTTGTACAAGTTAAAAAAAATTATTCCGGTGCCGCTGGCGGCCTATCATGTAAGTGGCGAGTATCAAAGTATTGAATTGTTAGCCCGGCATGGCAGCCTTGAACGTAAACGAGGTCACGTTGAAGTTTGGATATCTCTAAAACGCGCTGGGGCAGATTGCATCATCTCGTATGCAGCCAGGTTTGCAGAAGCATGGATAAAAAAAATTGAATATTAAAATGACAGATAGCCCGGAAATCATATCGAGCGAATCAAATACCCTTTTTCCTGTTTTTCTTAAGCTGGAGCAATTGCAATTGCTGATAGTAGGGGGTGGATCAGTTGGTTTGGAAAAACTTACCGCTGTGCTTAACAATTCACCCGCAACCCCTATTAATTTGGTTGCCCCATCCATCCTGCCGGAGATAAAGAAGATAGCAACTCAAAATGAACGCCTGGTTTTATGGGAACGAGTGTTTCAACCTTCCGATTTGGAAAAGTGTGATTTGGTGATCACCGCAGTTAATGATCTTGCATTGACCCGAACGATTTGTGAGGAAGCAAAACGAAAAGGAAAATTAGTAAACGCTGCGGATAAGCCTGAGTTATGTGATTTTTACTTAGGCTCGGTGGTAAAGAAAGGAAATTTAAAAGTAGCTATTTCTACCAATGGCAAATCCCCTACCATTGCGAAACGACTCAAAGAAGTTTTTGCAGAAGCATTGCCCGATCAGTTGAATGATGTGCTGGATAATATGCAAACGATTCGCGGAAAACTTAATGGAAACCTTACTGCCAGAGTAGCCCGATTAAATGAAATCACTAGCGTATTAGTTTCAGAGAATCAAAACGCGCAAGGAAACGAAAGGCGTTGGAAACGAATAGCTACGTATTTTCTTTTTGCCTTCTTTTTTATGTTTCTCGGGCACTTGGTATTGTCCTACATTCCGTTTTCAGATATACTGGGCGGGCTACGGGCTATGAGTCAAGAGATAGACCGCCAGTTTTACTGGATGCTTGCGGCAGGTTTTTTGGCCCAATTGGTGGATGGAGCCTTAGGTATGGGCTACGGAGTAACTTGCACAACGATATTGTTATCGGTGGGTATAAATCTTCCGGTTATCAGCGGAAGTATTCACACGGCCGAAATGTTTTCGAGCGGGGTGTCCGGGTATAGCCACTACAAGTTCGGAAACATCAATAAGAAGTTGTTGAAGACACTTCTTATTCCCGGTGTAATTGGGGCAATAGCCGGTGCCTATTTGCTCTCTGTTTATGGCGATGAATATGCCAATTTTTTCCGACCGCTACTGGCTTCCTACACGCTTTTTCTTGGAGTAAAAATTATTACGGCCGCATTCACTAAAAATAAGGGACCTAAAAAAGTGAAGCGTGTTGGCTGGTTGGGGGGTGCCGGAGGTTTTCTGGATTCGTTCGGAGGAGGAGGCTGGGGTCCGCTGGTTACAAGTTCCTTGATATCAAAAGGTAAAAGCCCGCGGTATGTAATTGGATCTGTTAGTCTGGCTGAGTTTTTTGTTACCCTGGCCAGCGCGGTTACTTTTTTTACTTTTTTAGGGGTGAGTCATTGGCAGGTAATTGCAGGATTGATTGTTGGCGGTATGGTTGCAGCTCCCATAGCGGCCCGGCTTGCGGGCAAACTTCCCCTTAAAACCATGTTCCTATCGGTGGGTGTTTTGGTAATAATCTGGAGCTTGCGAATTTTGATTAAGGCTCTGGGAATTTTCTAACGGATTTAAACTTTTTCGCCCTGTAAAACTTCCGGTTTCACCGACTTTTTGTTGTTGATAGCCTAATCAAGCTCGCTTGAGGGTACTTGTTGTCGTTGATTTGTACAAACAAACAACAATCGCTATGAGCAACGACAAGAAAAAAATGGGTAGCAGCTTCTGGGTAGGGGCGGTCATTTTCATTTTGGGTACTGTATTACTCTTTCATCAAATGGATTTCCTTTATTTTCCAAGATGGCTATTCTCCTGGAAGACCCTGTTGATCACTATAGGTTTGATTGTTGGTATTAACCGAAAGTTTGAGGGAATTGGATGGCTGGTAATGATCCTTATCGGGGGATTTTTTTTGATTGATGACCTTCCCTTTTTTCCATACGATATCGATCGCTATGCATTCCCCGTAGGAGTTATTATAGTAGGTATATTCATTTTAGGACGTTCGATGTGGGGATCTACTCAGCGAGAAGCGCGTAAAAGTTTGTGGGGTGATGGAGTGTTAACCACCGATGAAGGAGGCGAGGACTATTTTGATTTAACTACCATTTTTGGAGGCGCTAAAAAGAAAGTGTTCTCAAAAAAATTTAAAGGAGGTGAAACTACGTGCATTTTTGGAGGTACGGATATCGATCTTACTCAAGCCGATATTGAAGGAACCGTAGTTATAGATGTGGTGCAATTGTTTGGCGGTGTAAAGCTGATCATCCCCTCAAATTGGGAACTGAAGTCTGATGTAACAGCAATCCTGGGAGGTTTTGATGACAAGCGAAATATCCCACAAGGACCTGCTACAGGTAAAAAACTTATTATCACAGGCTTTGTCATGTTTGGTGGCGTTGAGATAAAAAGTTACAATTAAAATTCACCGTCTCATGAAATGGTACCTTGTTAAGTTGGTTTTTCAAGTATTAAGTGGTGAGGGAGCGCACATACCTCAATTTGATGAACAGGTGCGCTTAATACGGGCTGACGAGGTTAATTGGGCCTACGAAAAGGCAACGGTTGTAGGATGGCTTGAACAGCAATCATTCCTAAACTATAATACAGAAAAGGTAGCCTGGAAATTTATTGAGGTGGCTGAGATTTATGAAGTTCCAACTCCCGAAGATGGAGTATTGCTTTGTTCGCATACTGCCGAGCCGGATAATGCCCATGCGTATATTGAATCAACACGGATCAGGGCGGAGAAATCGCTGGCTATTTTGGTAAACAAAGAACAAAAGCCAGTAGCTGTTTAAATAAAAACGGGGAAAGATCAATTTAACTTGACTTTCCCCGTTTCATTGCTCCCGACCGTAGCCTGGATCAATCCTAAACTGCTTTTTCATCCGGCAAAACCAACTGCGGTTACTTCACAATACCCGCGTCTAATTTCCTATCAATGTTTACTTTCCGAAGAAAGTCTCCATCAACATAATCATTCCACTCCGCTTTTTTGTTAGTTACTTTCCGGAGAGAGTAACTTTTTGTTTTTCAGAGCGGTTTGATCTCCTGATCAAAAATTCAACTTAGTGATATGAAGATAATACTCATGAAATTCCTCACCAACTATTTACTAAAAAAGAAACACACAACTTATTCACCCATTTATCAACATTTAGGTTAACTGCTTTGGCTATTTGAACATTAGTCGTACTTCTTGAATTAGTGGTTGAAGTTTTTCTTTGAATGTAGGAGCAGGATACCGGTTATTGTCTGCCAAAATAAAGTCTGTTTCTTTTGATCTCTACCCTTTGAATTCTATTTTTATGATACCATGTATTACAAACAGGATATCAATTCATGATAAAAGTCATCTTTTGTCCTAATTGGTATCATGGAGCACCCCATAGGGGACCTCTACTTTTAGCCCATTAAACCGACCTAAACTTGCATCTAATCTATGGAACTAGAGAAAATCCACTATGACAACAAAATTGTCAAGGCGTTTATTATTGCTACCGTCCTCTTTGGGATTGTAGGTATGACTGTGGGCCTGCTGGCCGCCATTCAACTTTTTTATCCAGTATTTAATTTTGATTTGCAGTACACCACGTTCGGTCGCATCAGGCCCTTACATACTAATGCGGTAATTTTTGCCTTTGTCGGAAATGCCATGTTTGCGGGTGTGTACTACAGCATGCAGCGACTGCTGAAAACGCGCATGTTTAACGATTCATTTAGCTGGATTCATTTCTGGGGTTGGCAATTAATTATTCTTGCGGCCGCCATAACCCTTCCCATGGGCTTAACTACTTCTAAGGAATATGCCGAATTAGAATGGCCGATAGATATTGCGATTGCCCTTATTTGGGTTGTGTTTGGTATAAACATGATAGGTACGATCATCAAGCGAAGGGAGCAGCACATGTATGTGGCCATCTGGTTTTACATCGCCACGTTTGTTACGGTGGCTGTTTTGCACATTGTAAACTCGTTTGAGATACCGGTAACATTTTTTAAAAGTTATTCCTGGTATGCAGGCGTACAGGATGCACTGGTTCAATGGTGGTATGGACACAATGCCGTTGCATTTTTCTTAACCACACCGTTTTTAGGTATCATGTATTATTTCTTGCCCAAAGCAGCGAACAGACCTGTTTACTCATACCGACTTTCAATCATTCACTTTTGGTCCTTGATTTTCATTTACATCTGGGCGGGTCCACACCACCTTCTTTACACAGCGCTGCCTGATTGGGCACAATCTTTAGGTGTTGTTTTTTCGATTATGCTTATCGCGCCTTCCTGGGGGGGTATGCTTAATGGGTTGTTTACCTTACGGGGAGCCTGGGACCGCGTACGCGAGGATGCTGTATTGAAGTTTATGGTAGTGGCTGTTACAGCCTATGGTATGGCCACACTCGAAGGTCCACTGCTATCCTTAAAAAATGTTAATGCCATCACCCATTATACCGATTGGATTGTTGCCCACGTGCATGTAGGTGGCCTGGGGTGGAATGGGTTTCTGATTTTTGGAATGCTGTATTGGGTAATTCCACGCATGTGGAATACCAAATTGTATTCTTCCAAACTGGCCAATCTTCACTTTTGGATTGGTACGCTGGGTATAGTTTTTTATGCCTTGCCTATGTACATCGCAGGTGTTGTTCAAAGTTTAATGTGGAAAGAATTTGCCGCTGATGGATTTCTTAAGTATCAGAACTTTTTGGAAACAACCACACAAATTTTACCTATGTATATGTTGCGGGCGGTTGGCGGGACACTGTATCTGACGGGTGTGTTCATCATGACCTACAATTTATTGAAGACCGCGGCTTCGGGTCAGTTTGTTGCAAATGAGGAAGCTGAAGTTGCCCCGCTCCCTAAAGTTATTCATGCAGAAGGTCACTGGCACAACGTGCTGGAGCGTAAACCTGTGCTTTTTACTATTCTGGCCCTGGTGGCTATATTAATCGGAGGGATTATTGAAATGGTGCCAACTTTTCTTATCAAATCCAATATTCCCACAATTGCCAGTGTTAAGCCTTATACACCTCTCGAGTTGCATGGGCGCGATATTTACATTAGGGAGGGATGCGTAGGCTGTCATTCCCAAATGATCAGACCCTTTCGTTCGGAAGTGCAACGCTACGATCCAAAAGATGGCGAGTATTCCAAGGCGGGTGAGTATGTTTATGATCATCCTTTTTTATGGGGATCGAAACGTACCGGCCCCGATTTGCAACGGACGGGTGGCAAGTATGCCGATAGCTGGCATTTTCGTCACATGCTCACTCCGGGCGAAGTGAGTACAGGTTCTATCATGCCGGCATACCCCTGGCTTTACGAGCAACAAATCAATAAAAGCATTACCCCTTCTATGATAAAGGCAATGCGTACCCTTGGGGTACCTTACGAAGAAGGGTATGAAGATCGCGCCAATGATGATCTTGAAAAACAGGCGAATAGAATTACGGAAGGTCTTCAATTGGAGGGCCTGGATACGAGTAGTGATGCAGAGATAGTAGCGCTGATCGCATATCTTCAACGATTAGGTAAAGATATTAAATTGGAAAAAGTTGCCAGTAACCCATAAACATAACGGTTATGTATAAAAATATTCTTCCAGGTATTGATCACATTGCAATTTGGCCGGTGATCTCCTTTGTAATCTTCTTTGTCTTTTTTATTGTATTGTTGGGCTGGGTGTTCACGGCCGATAAAAAATTCATGAATGAAATGAGCCAAAAGCCACTGCAGGATGGTTCAGAAATTAATTCGGACTCAGAATCTTTAACTTAATAACACATGAAATGAGCATTAACCAGGCTATACCCAACGAGGTTAATACAAGTACCTCCTATAGGGCAAGTCTCAAAATGCGAAATTCCATCTGACCTTAAACAAAAAAAATATTAACAGATGAAACGGATACTATTATTTCTTATAACAGTTGTGGGCTTGGTTAATTCCAGTATGGGCCAAGCCGCCACAACTCCTGCTTCCTCTATTGGAAATGATCCTATGACTTCCTTTTATATCGTAGTGGGTTTTCTATTTGTTGTAGTTATACTGGTGTTGCTTGTTGCGCTCTACATGCTACAGGTGCTTAACTACATGGTAAAGCAAGCCACCAAAGAGCGCTCGGAGCGATTAGGTATTGCCTACAAAGAAGAGCCTTCTTTCTGGTCTAACTTATGGAATAAGTCAAATGATTTTATACCCCTTGAAAAGGAAAAGGATATAATGCTGGATCACAACTATGATGGCATTCGTGAATTAGATAACCACCTGCCCCCTTGGTGGACGGGCTTGTTTTACGGTACGATTGTCTTCGCGGTTTTGTATCTGGTCTTTTATCATGTTTCAGATACATTACCTTCACAATTGCAGGAATATGAAACACAGGTGGCACAAGCCGAGGACCAGGCGCGTAAGTTAAAGGCCTCAAACCCTGTTGCTATTATTGACGAGACCAACGTGGCCATAGTAACCGATGCAAATGCCTTGGCGGATGGTAAAACTACTTTTTTAAGCAATTGTGCTTCCTGCCATCGTAAAGATGGGGGTGGAGATATTGGACCTAACCTTACCGATGATTACTGGAAGCATGGGGGATCTATTCAGGATATTTTTAGAGTGGTGCGGCATGGTGTTCAGGGTACTAATATGATCGCCTGGGAGGGCTTCATAAGCCCGGATAAGATGCAGAATGTTTCGAATTATATTCTTACGCTGAAAGGTTCCAATCCCGAAAATGCCAAAAAGCCTGAAGGAGACCTTTATGTTCCAAAAGAGACGCCCTCGGATTCTACCAAAGTACAGGCAAGTTTATAGTGCGAGGCACCTTTAAAAATTTGTCGACTTGCAGAAGTTTGATGAAATGTTTTAAAGGTGTCTTTTGTTATTCTAAGGAATGGAAGATATGAAGGAAAGTGCAGAACAGAATCTATACGAATATGAGGAGGAATTCAGAAACGCGCTTGCAACCGTAGACGAAACGGGTAAACGCATTTGGATCTATCCGAAAAAACCATCCGGTCACTACCACCGGCTGAGAATTTTGGTCACTGCAGTTTTGCTTTCTATTTTCTTTATCGGGCCTTTTATACAATGGCAAGGCAGGCCTTTCATGTTGTTCAATATTTTTGAACGTAAGTTTATTTTCTTTGGTCAGGTATTCTGGCCTCAGGATTTTTTTCTATTGGCGCTTACATTAATTACCCTATTTGTTTTTGTTATTCTGTTTACCGTTGCGTTTGGCCGGCTATGGTGTGGGTGGGCGTGTCCTCAAACCCTTTTCATGGAAATGGTTTTTAGAAAAATAGAATATTGGATTGAAGGCGATGCCAACGCACAACGCAGATTAAACAACGGCCCGTGGAATAGGGAGCGCATTGCAAAAAAGAGTGCAAAACAATTAATTTTTGTTTTGATCTCTGTATTAATTTCGCACACCACCATGGCTTACTTACTAGGCATCGATCAGGTAAAAGAGATCGTTAGTCAGTCGCCAACGCAGCACATGGCAGGTTTTATCGGATTGGTTGCCTTTACTGGAATTTTTTATGGCGTATTCGCATACTTTCGGGAACAAGCTTGTATAGCCGTGTGCCCATATGGCCGGTTACAAGGCGTACTCCTGGTTAAAGACTCTATTGTGGTGGCCTATGATTGGCTGCGTGGCGAACCCCGTGGAAAGTTGAAGAAAAATCAATCGACAGTTACGGAAAAACAAGGCGATTGTATTGATTGTAAGTTGTGTGTTCATGTGTGTCCTACAGGTATCGACATTCGTAACGGAACCCAATTAGAATGCGTTAATTGTACGGCCTGTATGGATGCATGCGATGATGTTATGACTAAGATCAATAAGCCCAAAGGATTGATCCGTCTGTCATCGTATACCGCTATAAAAGAAGGAACACAAAAATTGTTTACATCCCGTATTGGTGGCTATTCCCTTGTACTTACCGCTCTTATCACTCTGTTAAGCTATCTTATCTTTACTCGTGCCGATATTGAGACTACTGTTCTGAAAGTGCCCGGCACCTTATATACTAAGACAGACGATGGTCAGATCACCAATTTATATACAATTGAATTTCTGAATAAAACATACGATGATATTCCGTTGGAAGTAAGAGTAGAAAGCCCAGCTGAGGCAACGTATATGAAAATTGGCGACCCGGCCATTGTAGTGCCTAAGGAGGGAATTTTAAAGGGTATGATTATGGTGAAGTTGCCAGAGTCTGCGATTTCATCCATGAAAACAATTATTAAACTGGGCATTTATCATAATGGGGAAAAGGTAGAGACTGCCGAGGCGAAATTTGTAGGCCCCATTGTAAAACCGAAAACGCTATGATTTACCAAACACTTTTATCGAATTGATCATGAAATGGATTGTCATCTCCTTTGTTCTTTTTATTGCATTTATAGTCGGGTTGTTGGTGGTAGGAACGCGTGGCGACATTGGTCTTGTTTCAAGCAATTATTATGCGGAGGAATTAAAGCATAACGAGAAAATGATTCAATTGGAAAACACGCAGCGGCTAACGGAACAACCTCAATTCAAGTTTAAGGAGCATTCAGTCGTAGTTGATTATTCAGCCTTGTCCAAAATGGAAAATGGTAAGCTGACTGTTTTGAGACCTTCTGACTCCCGGTTAGATCATGCTTTTGAGATAACGGAAGTAAAGGGCGAGAATCAATCTTTTGAATTGAAGGTTTGGGAGCCTGGACTATATCGCGTTAGTTTAACCTGGACGATGGAGGGTAAGGATTATTACATCGAAAAATTAATGGTATTATAATCATGTGGACCGCATGCATTATAGGCTTGGCAGGGAGTTTACATTGTGCAGGCATGTGCAGTCCGTTGGCTATGGCCATAACTTCTAAGAAACCATTCTTAGGGTATAAGATAGTTTATAATACCGGCCGCGTATTGATTTACGGACTTCTCGGAGCAATGGCAGCTGGTTTTGGAAGCCTTTTCATGTTAACCTCCTATCAAGGCATTACTTCGGTTGTAGTTGGTTCTGTGTTTCTCCTTATGGGATTTGGAGCTATTTCCGGAGTTCGAATTCCTTTTTTCACTTTAGCCATTAATAAACTCACAAGTAAACTTAGACAGTTTTTTAATTACTGGCTTCAACGAAATGGTATACCTGCACTATTTGTTAGCGGCATGCTAAACGGACTTTTGCCATGCGGGCTCACCTATGTGGCTATGAGTTATTGCTTTATACTTCCTTCCGCATGGGATGGTTTCTTTTATATGCTGTTGTTTGGGGTGGGTACGTGGCCGGTGATGATCGGGGTAACCTGGCTAATGGGCATTGGCTTCAGGCGAATTCAGGTTAATTATCAAAGGATTACAACCGTCTTATTTTTATTTATAGGAATATGGTTGATTGCCCGTGTGTTTGTGGATCATTCTTCCATGTCACACAATCATGTCTCCGAAAAAGGGAACGTTGAAGAAGTAATTTGCCCCTAGTTGAATTTTAAATTCAGGGCGAAATGTGTACTTTTATTTATATCTATTAAATAAAATCAATCTAAAATAAGTTCTAATGAAAAAAATTCTTGTACCAACCGATTTTTCGAAGATATCTGTCAATGCGCTCGAGGTGGCGGTAGAAATCGCCAAGAAGTCAAATTCAGAAATAACCTTATTGCACGTTGTTGAAGAAGCAGGAGAAGGTTCTTTTTCGATAGCAGGTGAATGGCAAACGGGTTCCAATTGGTCAGATAAATTATTTACCCTTAAACTTTTAGAGAAAGCGAAAGGGCAACTGGAAAAATTGGTACTGGATCCTCGTTTTTCGTCAGTAAAGGTAAACGGGGAACTTCGGCTAGGAAATCCGTTTCATGGTATGCGTACCATTATTGTTGAGCAAAAGGTGGATTTGGTAGTAATGGGTACCCGCGGCCGATCCAAATTTGAAGAGATGGTGATTGGTTCAAACACGGAACGTGTAGTGCGGCATGCCAAATGTCCGGTGTTGAGCATTCATAAAAAGCCTGCAAAGGTTGATTTTAAAAATAT
>JAEUUB010000515.1 GCA_016787745.1 Cyclobacteriaceae bacterium | reverse complement strand
GCGCCAATCAATGTAGTGGGCGAGCCTACGCAAACGGATACATCTGTAGCACTTACATTCAAAGATAAGGCGGCAACAGTAAGCGTAAAGGGTGTATTGGAAAGAGTCTTTGTAACACAGTTTGTGCGCGAAACATCAATGCGATAGGTATAATCGCCAATGCTCGTAAAGGGATCCGCGGGTCCATTAGCAGTATTTAACGTAAGGTTACCATTATTCCCATTTGATGAGTGTACGGTAGCGGGGGGAGTTGGTGCGCTAAATCCACCGGGTGCTGCGGTCAGGATCAATGAATAATTGTAGTTACTTGTCTGGCTGGGGTTAATCGATACGTTTACACTTGTGTTTTGCGCGGGGTTAAGCGTGGCAGGGGTAACGGGTACTGTCACATCAATAGCCGGTCTTATATCAAAATTACTACCAGCACTTAAGAGGTCACTATCATTGTTTCTAACGGTAATCGGGAAATTTCCGGTGGAAACATTGGGTAAGGTAAATACAACCTGGTTAGCATTAAAGGAAACAATGTTCCCTGAAGCTACGGGTACTCCATTAATATATACGGTGGGCTGCGTATTTCCACTCAACGGATTTCCTGTTCCGGTAAAACGTGAACCATTAATGGTTACATTATCCCCTATACAACGTTCAGCCGCGGCCGGAATAAAGCTACTGATTGCAGGACGATCCTCCGTTCGAAAAGTAATAGATGCTGTAACCGTTGCGTTATCTACAGCGTCTTCCACAGGATTCATTGCGACATAATAGAGTTGATCATGAAGTAGGGTGGAGGATGGATTGATGGTGATGATTGTACTCGCTCCATTGATTGTTGCTGTAAAAGGAACATCCGGCCCACCACTGTTAGTCTCTTTTAGCACCACCAAACCCGCCTGAATGTTGGCTGGGGTAACGGGTGAATTATCAAGGTTTCGGATTGATTCATTGAATGTAATAATTATGTTTCCTAATGCAGAGAAGTTTGTCGACCCCCCGGCTGGTGTAAATGTAAATGAGGGTGGAAGGGTATCGTCTGTTGTAAACGTGATGTTAGCAGCTACACTCGCATTATTACTGAAGTCTTCCACAGGATTTATTTCTACATAATAGACCGTATGACCCGCTAGCGTTGATGTAGGATCAATGGTAATAATCGTATTGGTTCCGTCTATTGAAGCTGTAAAGGGTACTGCGGCTCCGGCATTATCGGTAAGCTTTAATTCAACCAGACTTAAAAGATCACCAGAAGTAATAGCTGAGTTGTCTAACTTACGAACGGGCTCATTGAATGTAACGATAATGTTATTTGTTTCAATCACATCAATTGTACCGTCAGGTGGGTTAAATGTTGGTATGGGAGGAAGAATATCGGCTGAAGTAAAAGTTATGTTTGTTGCTACAATGGCATTATCGCCAAAATCTTCAATCGGGTTAATTTCCAGATAGTATAAAGTAGAACTCGAGAGGTTAGCAGTTGGGTCAATTGTGATAATTGTGTTAGCCCCATTAATCGAGGCGGTAAAAGGTACCGCGGCACCTCCATTGTTTGTGAGTTTTAATTCTATTAGTGTGGCCAGATCGGCCGGGGTAATAGGGGAATTATCGAGCTTACGAACGGGTTCACTGAATGTAATTGAGAGGTTTGAGGCTACCGGAACATTGACTGCGCCATTGGCCGGATTAAACGTTAGGTCGGGGGGTAAGGTATTTCCGGTGGTAAAGGTAATGTTCGTTGCTGAGGTAGCATTATCACTGACATCTTCCACGGGATTAATCTCTACATAGTAAAGCGTATTACTTAACAAATTTGAGGTGGGATTAATTGTGATTATTGTTTGTGTTCCATCCAGTGTTGCTGAAAAAGCAACGGATGCGCCTGCATTGTTAGTCAATTTAAGTTCAACCAGGGTAGCCAAATCGCCAGGTGTAATAGGCGAGTCATCCAGATTTCGGATTGGTTCATTAAAAGTGATAATGATGTTGTCAGATTCTACGACACCGATGGATCCGCCAGTTGGGTTGAAGGAGGGTACGGGCGGAGTATTATCAGGAGTGGAAAAAGTTATCGGAATCTGGCTAGATTCATTGCCATTGGCATCTTCTACCGGGTTCAATTCAAGGTAATACGTAGTATTGTTGCTTAGATCTGCGTCTGGGTTTATTACTATCTGCGTAGTACCATTGAAGGAAGGCGTAAAGGGGACGGCCACCCCTAAATCATTGGTAACTTTTAGTTCAACAACCCCGGCCAGAATCGCGGCATTATCAAGTGGAGATCCATCGGTTTGAAAAATATTCTCTGAAAAGGAAATAACCAGGTTGGCATTAACCGCTACGTTGGTAGCTCCATCCGCTGGCAAGAAAAGAGGTTGTGGAGGTAAATAATCAGTAACAGTGAATGTGAAGGGCGCAGGAACAAGGTCATCATCATCCGAGATAGCTTCCACACCCGTAATATTTACATAGATGACCGCCTGCGAGGGTAGATTTGAATTAGGGTTAATGGTAACAATTGATTTCGTTCCGTCAATGGTGGCATCAAAAGGTATATCCGCTCCTGCCGCATTGGTTAATTTAAGAGTTATAAGCGCATCTATATTGGTGTCATCCAGAGTAGTGTTGCCTGCAATTCTTTGCATCGGTTCGCTGAAAGTGATTACTATATCAGCACTTTGATTTACATTGGTTGCACCGTTTGTAGGAACAGAAGTAAATGTGGGTGCCTGCGCCCAAGCTGTCAGGGTTGATACCAAAAGAAGGGTGAATGAGAGAAGAGTTTTTCTATTAAAATTTGGTAAAAGACCTTTCATAAGAATTAATTTTTTAAATCACCATTTCTATCCATACGCATAATAAAAGCAGAGGAATAGCCGCTTAAGTTATTAGTGCCGCATAGTACAATATCTCCGTTTGAGGCTTCTGTAACGTAAGAAGGAATTTCATTACCGGTACCTCCAAATGTTTTCATCCACATCAGATCGCCCAAGGCATTTACTTTAATGATCAGAAGATTCTTATCTGGATTACCTTGTACCGTTCCAACCATAACAAAGCCTCCATCACTGGTTCCGGTAATGGCTTCCCCTTCGTCAATTACCGCTGAGGTATTTTTATCCAACGTTGGTGTAGTTAAGGAAAGCGAACCATCAAAGTATCGGTCGCTGCCTGCAATAATGCTCCCGTTAGTTCCAACTCTCAAAAAGAAAATGTTCCCTCCCGAGCCATCCGGATTCTCGCTATAGGTTCCAACAACTCCAAATCCAAAGGCGGGGGAAGCGGCTGGCTGAATATCCTTTGGTAAAAACTTTTGACTGGTGGTTTCACCCAAGGTACTGAAATTAACAGGAACAGACTGTTCTTTTATAAAGGGAACCGTAACATAGGAAGAGGTAAAGTCACCCTGTATATCGGCAATCGCACTTGCCCAGATGATATTTCCATCTGAATAATGAATGGATCGTGCGTTGGCATAGGTATTAGATAGCAATGGATAGAATTTTACCCAGGCGCTATCCAGGTTATTATTAAGGCCAAAAAGTAATTGTTCAGCGGGAGCATTTTGCTGGTTTACTATACCTTCTTTAAAGGTACCAAGAATGACAGCGCCTCCTGAACTTGTTAAACTTATCGATTCCCCAAAGAAATCATCTTTTACGGGGTGTCCCACGCCAATGGCTCTTTTGTCTGCTATATAAATTCTTCTCAACTCTTGAAACGAGCTATTTAATAGTAAGACACTTAGTGAGGAGACAACCACATTGGCAGCTTGTTCCGCGGTTGGGTCTACATACGTACTATCACCGACAATTATGTAACCATTGACCACTCCGTTGCTTACAACGGCTTTAAAAGACTTACTTACAATGTTATCGTATGTATGAAAACTACCGATTTGATTGCCAGACTCATCTGTTTCAATTAATACCGTTTGAGGAATCAATCCGTTAGCTGTTTGTGTAACTGTATTAGCCAACAATACTAATCCATCTGGTATTTTATCCAATGCTGATGTCTCCATCGAGTATGGACCTTCATAAAACTTAGTAAAAGTGCTTCGGGGGGAGGGGTCCGCATTATCAAGATTCTTGCAGGTAATCAGTAAGCAAGAAAATACAATAAGTAAAAAAAATGAGTTTCTCATCGGCTGCTCTTAATCTTGTTTTTTCTGGGATTGAAAATATTGAGCACATAGGAACCACTTAGTGCCAGGGAAGTTAATTTGAATACAGGGTCTGCGTACCCTTGATCCCAAACCGCCTGTTGACTTTCAAAGGCAGTTTCGTCACCATTCAGTTTTGTAAGTCCGTAAAGATATCGCACTTCGGCTATGAAATAGCCCCCGCTGATTTTAAGTTTTACACCCGTTGCCAGCAAAGCACTTAGATTGATGTTCTTTCGCATCGGATTAAAATCAAAGGAAGTTTCAGGAATAGCAGCTGCACTGGCTCTTGTTCTCTCTGATCGCATTTTAGCATTTAATAAATAATCTACCGAAAACCCACCTGCCACATAGGGGTTATATTTTTTTTCCGCGAACGTGTACTCAAAACTAAGAGGTAACGATAACCAATTTTGAGTTTCAAACCCCTGGAACTCTTGCGTAAGAGGTGCGCCATTTATATCAAAGCCCCGGTCCACCTTAAGGTCCAACTCAAATTTTTTTGAAAAATACAGGAGTTCTCCGTGCAAAGTCATCCGGTTGTTGAGGGGTACATCTACTGCGCCACCGAAATGCAGAGCAATACCGTACTTGTATTCACTATCCACAGCAAGTTCAACAGCTGTGATAGAATTGATCACATTTGGCTGCGTGGCACTAACACCCAATTTTGCACCTATCCGATAAATCTCCCGTGAACGAAACGTTTTGTACAGCGCGACAAATTCGGCCGGATCAACCGATTCATTGATTTCAAAGTAATGATCGGTCTGAAGGAGTTTAAGCATCGAGTCGTCTGCTTTTTGGGGCTCTTCCAAATAAATGTATGCCAGCGTTAATAATTTATAGAGGCTTACTTTAGTTTGTTTATCACAGTCGCCAACCATTAACCCTTTTGAAATAATATCTTCCAATTCGTACAACCGACCCTGATCATACACCGACTGAGCCAACCGAAGGGTTTGGGCACAGTTTGTAGCTTGAGAAAAGGCATGAAGGCTTGCTACACTAAAGCCAATCAGGAATAAAAATCTCTTCATAGGTTATTTTCCCGCTTTTTTAGTTCCCTGATTTTTTAATTGTGCTCCTGGAAAATTTTCACAAGTCTTTTCATAGTCCAGATCTTCAGCTACAAAAATGTCCCATTCCTCTTCCGTCATATTACGGTTAACTTTTGAACACAAGATATCTTTCATTACTTCCAGATCGGTAGGATAGGCGTGTATGGTTTGATCCACACCGGTGGCCGTTTGTCGTACCGTGTTTATTCCAACCATTAATTGGGAATCATCAGGTGTGAATGCCACCGTCCACGCCCAATCATGATCGCTTAATAGAATGGGTTGTTGATTGAGCTGCCGGAAATTCCAAAGCCGTACTGTGTGATCTTTACTGGCCGAAGCCATAAAAGTTCCCGCATGGTTAAATTCAATTTCTTCGATATGAGAAGAGTGACCTGCCAGGGTACGAATAAGAATTCCATTGTTAACCACATAAAGCAAACCATCTACATCCCCTGCAATAAGTTGGCGGCCATCGGGGGCAAATTTTACTGCCGTTAATCCACGAGAAACTTTAATGACGGTTACTGCATAATTTTTGGCGATATCCCATACGTATAAATTACCATTGACCCCTGCTCCGGCCAACAGGGTTCCGGTGTTATTCAGATCCAAGGAGGCAATTTTTTCTTTTGAATTGATCACTTCTTTGGCCGTGATAAGATCAGAGTAACGAACACTGAAACCGGAATTGTCGCGGGCATACAACCCCTTACCATCAGGAGTGAAGTGAACATTTTCAATGTCTGAAACAAACCCCGTTATTTTTTTAGGCGCTGCCTGAATATTATTCAAGTCGTACAACTCCAGGTAATTGGCATCTCGGTTCATAGGAAATAACCCCCCCGCGGCCAGCAAGTTTCCATCCGGACTTGTGTCCAAAGAAAATACGAGGTAAGGTTCCTTCCGTTTGGTTTCGTCCATAATTACTTCTGCATTCCATTGGTTATTTATATAGTTCCAACGGATAATCTGCCCATCGCTACCACCGGAATAGATGTGATTTCCTTTGCCATGTGTTTCCAATGTACGGGCTGCGCCATTTTTGTGGGCTTCCAGACTTTTCGTTAAGGGATCGTTATTGTTTTTCAACGCATAATAAAGTCCGCTGTAGATATCGCTGTTGTGTGGATACCCATCAAACCGCTTATTAAACATGTAGGCTTGTTGTGCAACCAAAGCTTCTTGCACCGGATCGTTGCCCAATTCTTTTGATTTAATGGCCATACGAGAGGCGGTTGCGAGATAGCGCTCGCGCTCTGCTCTTTTTGCATTTTCGATAGCACGCTCTTCGTTTGTTTTGGCTTCGCCCTCCGCCTTACGAGCCGCAATGGCATTTCGTTCA
Source organism: Cyclobacteriaceae bacterium (assembly GCA_016787745.1). Taxonomy (GTDB): domain Bacteria; phylum Bacteroidota; class Bacteroidia; order Cytophagales; family Cyclobacteriaceae; genus ELB16-189. The sequence continues at coordinate 4,104 of JAEUUB010000515.1, read as the reverse complement.
GCCTCCGCCCGCTGTTTCTTTGCCTCGGCTTCAGCGGCTTCTGCCTGAATTCTTCGTTGTTCCGCTTCTTTCTTTTGAGCTTCTTCTGCCTGTCTTGCTTCTTCAGCTTCCTTCTGCGCTTTTTCCGCCAATTCTTTTTGGTTTACCGCAATCTCTTTTTGCTTAATTGCTTCGGCCTCATTCTCCTTTGCTTTTGCTTCATTTGCTATGGCAAGGTCTGCCTGCCGTTTGGCTTCGGCTTGTTGTACGAAAGCATACACAAAGGCTATCAGCGCGATAACAGACAAGGTACCGAATACAACGGCAATAATTCGTGCGCGCTGCAGTTTGCGTTTTTGCTCAAGCTCTTTTATTCTTTGTTCGGTATCGAACTCCTTCTTCGAGTATTCAAGAAATACAAGCGTTCTCTCGAAAGCGGGATGATAACGCTGCCCCCAAACCAAGGTAGGTTTATGCTTCGATTGCCAGTTAAGGGCCAGTTGTAAATCGGGTGGCCGCCATAAACCAGCCTTGCCTACCTGGTATTGCGAGGCGGCTTCCGCCAGGCGCAGGTACATTTGTACCGCTTCCGATTCATCATCCACCCAGTTTTTTAACCGCACCCAAATCCGCATCAAACTCTCGTGCGAGATATCGATCATGGACTTGGAATCGAGATCAATGCCATGCGAAGGAGTAAGTAAAGAACGACCCGGCTCGCGGAATTTTTCAATTACCTCAACAACATCGGCTTCGGATACATCGGCTATGGAGGCGATTTCATTTAGTCGGGTGGGCCTGCGGATACCAAAGTTCTCGCCTCGCTTTTCAGTAATGGCTTTGAACATGATTTCGCAAATGCGCTTCTGTTCCTCATCCAACTCCTCATACGCTTCGTTCGCGTGTTGCGACAAGGCTTCGGACATGGTACCGATCGCCTCATAATGTTTTAAATCTACCTGCTCATCATCATAATCCTTATACTTGGCCCAGTAACTCCAGGTACGCATAAGCGCATGCTGAAGAATGGGAAGCTGATCAGGATTATCTCCTAAGTCATTTAACAATTGTTGAACAAGACGCGGAGAAATCTTAGCATGACCTACGGCAACAGGGCCTTCAACGGCTCTCCGTTTTTGATCGCGGGTCATTTGCGGAATCAGGTAGTGGCTGTCGTTGATCTTGCGGGTTAATTCAGGAAACTGAGCACAGTCACCAATAAAATCCGACCGCATGGTAATGGCTACGTAGATCGGTGAATCTTCGTAGTTAACAGCCTCCATCAAAAGATTGATGAATGCGAGGGATTCATTAACTGAATTCGGATCGGTGCTGTCTTTAAACCGGAAAAGTTCTTCAAACTGATCGACCAGAATTAAATAATTAACATCTTCTTTTCTTCTGGATTGCTGAATGGCTTCCACCAATCCCAATGAACTGCTTCGTAATAGGGTGGAGACAATGGTACGTTTGATTTTCTTGTCTTCCACGCTGGCGGAATTATAATCTCTCACGGTTTTCAAGAGAGATTCCGATAGATTATCAATAGGACCGGCTCCCGGACGAGTAACGATTACTTCCCAGTTAGGACTGGCATCCGTAAGGAAGCCGCCATACAAAATGGGAAGCACCCCGCAATAAATGAAAGAAGATTTACCACTCCCGGACGGGCCGATTACACCAACAAACCGACTCTTCGAAAGTTTAAGGAGCACTTCATCACTCTGACCCTCCCGGCCAAAGAACAGGTGACTCTCTTCAATTTTGAAAGGGCGTAGTCCGGGAAAAGGATTGGCTGTCCCGACCAGTGTGCCTGTTTCGTCAATCATTTGGCTCATAGGTTATGAGGTTATTTCTTTTAAAAAATTCTTTAGCGTTTCCAGCGACCGATTCGTGTCACCGGTTATTAAGGTCATATTTTGATTTTTAAAATTATCAAGGTTGGTGGCACCTGCAGCAACAATGGCCTTTCCCTGAATTGGTTTTTTTCTTCCAAAGCCCGGGGCCTTTAAGAGATCCAGAACCTTCATACGAACCCATTGGTCATTCACTTTCCCCTTGAAGATAATCGCTCCGTCAAAGTTTCTTAGATTATCGATATGTTGTTTGCGCACATCCAGAAGTTCGCCCTCAAAAGCGGGGGATAATACTTTGAACCCGGATTTTTCGATTGCTTCGCGGAAAGGTCGCACTTCCGAGTCGTCAATTTTATCGTGAACCAGATAAATAGATTTCCCTCCGCTCTCGTCCGTTACTCTTCGTTCCTGCGATTCGAGAAGTTCTTCGCGCATTATATTTTTGAAGTCCTCCAATGGATTTTGAAGAATCTCAGCGCCTTCCTGTACTTCTGTGTCGCGCTTGATCGCATCGATGAAGGCTTTCTGTTTATCGCTGGCATTTTTTAAATTTTGCGAAATCCAGATAAGTCGCGAAAACTCTTGCTTGTTTTGTTTTTTTTGCAAAGCAGTTTCCGCAGAAATCTTATTTTGAATATCTACGATAGATCGGTCACTTCCTTCCGGGATCTCTCCATAGGCACTGCCGATTAAGTGGATAGATAAACTGCATTCTTCAAGATCTCTTTTAATTTCTTGTTCTACATCGTTTAGTTTGGTAGGAAGTGTATTCTTTGGTAAAACGATATAGCCGTGCCGCTGCAATTCCCGCTTGATTATATTACGTTGCACCGAAAGGTCGTGACCGGTTTCAGCCAAATAGATCGACTTACGTTTATAAATGTTTTTTACCTCAGACTTTATGTTTCCCTCATTCAGAATCATTAAGGCATCATGAATATCGTAAGCCAGATCCACCAACTTCATCCAGTATTGCTTTTCAGCTTCCTGGCTAAAGAAATCGGAATATTCTTTTTGAAGCCCGGTTTCTGTATCCAATTGGTACATTTCATAGCCCAGTAAATCCCGCAAACGTGGAGGTTGCTCAACCCCGGTAAGAGGTGATTTCATTACTTTAAATACTCTGTTTATTTTAGATTCAGAGGTAGCCTTATAAAACGTTTCTACATTATCGAGACACCGGCCAGATTGTACAAACTCTTTTGTAAGAATAGCAACCAGAATAGCTGCATTGTTTAGCGCTGGGGCAGTGGCCGTATCAAATTCTGATTTGAGAACAATGTTCGGCTTGCTTCCTAATACCTGCAGAAGCATCAACTCAAGAAATTTTTTGAACTGCGAAACCCATCCTTGCTCACTTTTCTGGGCTGCTTCATTGTCTTTCTCAGCAAACGTAATCAGTACATCAATATCAAAAGCCATTTTTTAAATGTGTTTAGTTAAGCGGGTTGTTTGGTTTTTTCAGTAATGTTATGAATAAGTCCTTGTGCTAATTCGTGATGATTGGCCAGAACAAAATAGAAGTCGATGAGGGATATCTTAAATAGCACCGAGCGTTCTATGGCGACAGCTTCCGTTATCATGGGGGTAGGGCCCTCTTGAAAAAGGTCACCAAAAACAGTACCGGGGGTCATGCGCATTACTTCCTGATCCTTGTTTTTTAACACACTTTCGCCATGAGCCATAATTAATATGGGCATTTCCTGAGTTTCGGTAATAGCCAGCTTTTCACCCGCCTTCAGCGTTATGGGCATAATCTTATCGGCCAAATCGCTCAACACTTTTCCCTGAATGTGATTAAAGACCGGTATACTTTTGATATGAAGAATCATCTCAATGAAGAGAAAGAATCCATCGTCCAGCCCATCGAGCAATTGGTTGTTTTCTATAGACGAATCCAAAAACTTTTTGTCCTTGTAAGGCAAACGATCCGTTATGGATTGATACGCAGCCTTGTCTTTGTTAAAAATAACCCAGGCCGTAGTTTCCTGTAACAACTTATCGTTGTTAAACATCTGACTGATAAGGCCACGACTGACTCTGAAATTGGGCATGTACGCAGTGGAATAAACAGCGCATACTTTTGTCCACCGGTTATTAAAATTGAAATCGCGGTTCAGGATATAGTTAATTACCTGAATGGGATTGTATTCTTCGCGCGGAAAAAACGTTTGAAGCTTCTCCAACTTTTGCTTGGTGGTTGAGTCGTCCAGTAGCGGAATAAGTTTGGGTTTCAGATCCTGATCAACAAACAGGTCGAGAAGTTCCA
>JAEUUB010000514.1 GCA_016787745.1 Cyclobacteriaceae bacterium | reverse complement strand
TTCCGTGGGATAGCCAAGACCTAAAACCCGGAATGGTGGTTCAATAATATGGCAAGCCATATCGCCTAAGGCTCCGGTTCCATAATCCCACCAGCCGCGCCAATTAAACGGAACTAGTTTATCAACATAGTTTTTTTGAGGTGCTGTTCCAAGCCAGAGATTCCAATCCAGTTCTTTTGGAATGGCTGGACTTTCAGTAGGCCAGGGAATTCCCTGTGGCCATACGGGCCTGTTGGTCCAACAATAAACGGTATGCACATCCCCAATTTTTCCTGCTTCATACCATTCACGCATTTGTCTAACACCATCCCCGGAAGCTCCCTGATTTCCCATTTGAGTAACCACTTTATGTTTTTTGGCAGCTTCTGTTAACATACGTGCTTCAGCGATATCGTGCGTTAATGGTTTCTGCACGTATACATGCTTGCCTAATTGTATAGCAGCCATTGCCTGAATGGCGTGCATATGGTCAGGGGTAGAAACAGATACCGCATCAATGCTTTTGTGATTTTCATCAAGCATCTTGCGATAGTCTTTATAATATTTTGCTTTAGGGAAATTCTTTACTGACTCGGCCGCTCTGCGATCATCCACATCGCATAAAAATCCAATGTCGGCTTTGCCACTCTTTGCAAAGGACGCAATATCGCTTTGCCCTTTGCCACCAGCGCCAATTCCGGCAACAACAATCTTATCGCTGGGAGCAAGGTAACCCTTGCCCAATACATGACGCGGAATAATTGTTATTCCTGCTGCCGCCAATCCTGCGGTCTTTATAAAACTTCTGCGGCCAAGATTTTCAGTTGGTCGCGTTATCTTACTTTTTGTCATGGTAGTCTAATTTAATTTTGAGTTGCTTATGAATCAAACTTTACACTTTCAGCAAGGGTACGTTCATCATACTTCAAACCATATTGGTCCAGCACGTCCGGTGGCACCCCGTCCCATTGGTTGGGTCGGTTGCCAGCATACCCAAGGTCTTTAATCCCTATTTCGCTTGTAAAAAAACCGCAGGCGGTGAGGTCGCGCATTAAATTGAAGAATGCAACGCCCTGTTGCAGTTCTGGTTTTGCCTTTTCGGGATATGCAATTTCATCTACTATTTCGATTTGCTGCGAGGAACTACAACTTGCAAAATCTGCATTAAAGCGTTTCATACATTGAATATCGAGCCACTTTAATCCTCCCCGCATAGGGGTTTGATGCCGCGGCATGTCTTTGACTATGAATTCTATAAATTCCGGGACTTTAGCATCTGTTGCCGAACCGGAGGTTTCGTCTTTCGGAATTATGATATCCGCCAGAATGGAAATGGTTTTTATCTCGTGTTCATTGAAGAAGGTTTCGCTCATCAATTTTTGTTCGCGAAGAAATTCTTCGGGTGTACGGTCAAGTGTGAAAGCGGGTGCCTCCGGTCCTTTTTCTTTCAGGGGCTCGCATGACTGTAAAAGAGCCGTTGCTCCTAAGGAGCCGACTGCAAGGGTCTTTAAATATTTTCTTCTGTCCATAATAAGTCTTTTAGTATCGAGTCCTTAGTCTTTAGTATTTGAGTCCTTAGCTTGAGTTGGTAGTCGCTATGCTATTGACTATCGACTAATTACCATGGGCTCAGATATTCTGTTTCTTCAATTCATCAATAATGTATTCACTTGCACGCATGGAAAGTGCTAAGATTGTCCAGGTTGGATTTTTATCCGCTTGTGAAACAAACGGCCCACCATCAACCACAAAAAGATTTTTGCATTCATGCGCCTGATTAAATTTGTTCACCACCGATTTCTTCGGATCGTTGCCCATTCGTGTTGTTCCTACTTCATGAATAATTCTTCCGGGTGCCTCAAGACCATAATCATTTTCGGCACTTCCTTTCCCCCACGTAATTACACCGCCCATGGTATCAATAATTTCTGTGAATGTTTCTTTCATATGTTTCGCCTGTTTTACTTCATGATCGCTCCATTTATAATGAAACCGTAAAACTGGAATACCATATTTATCGACAGTGGTCGGATCAATCTCGCAATAGTTATCTTCTCGTGCAATGGCTTCCCCCCGGCCGGCCATGCCAAATGTTGCGCCATAAAAATAGCGATAGTCATCCTTCAGGGAGGCGCCATACCCACCCGCTTCTTTTTGTGTACCATCACGTCCCGGATACTTTCCGTTGGTGCCTTGCATGCCAAAACCAAATCCATAACCCGGCATGCCCATGCCACCCCAATACTCTATGTGATAGCCTCTGGCAAAGTCAAGTTTTTTATTGTCGAGCCACCAGGGAGTATATACGTGCATACCCCCAACGCCATCTTCATTATAGCGTTTGCGTCCGATCAACTTTGGTAAGATTCCGCCCATGGAGGCTCCTGTGGAATCATGCAAATATTTTCCAACCACGCCACTCGAGTTGGCAAGTCCGTTAGGAAACAAACTTGATTTTGAATTAAGAAGCAATCGGGCTGACTCGCAAGCACTCGCGGCTAACATAATTACCTTGGCATTTACCGTATACTCCTGCATGTCATCTTTATTGACAAACGAAATTCCGGTGGCTTTTCCCTGTGCATCCGTAAGTACTTCACGCGCCATGGCGTTAGGGATAACGTCTACATTGCCCGTGTTAAGTGCAGGCTTTACCAAAACAGATGACGAAGAGAAATCCCCATAAACGGTACACCCCCGGTTACATTGTGAACAATAGAAACAAGCACCTCGGTCTTTATTAATGGGCTTAGTTAATATCGAGAGCCGGGAAGGAATTACCGGGATGTTTAATTTGCCCCCGGCTTCCTTTATGAATAATTCGTGTAACCTGGGTTTAGGGGGCGGCAGAAAAATACTATCGGGGTCGTTGGGTAAATTTTCTTTGGATCCAAAAACCCCGATGAGCTGATCAATTTTATCATAGTACGGGGCCACGTCTTCATAGCTAATGGGCCAATCATCGCCCAAACCATCTATGCTTTTTCGCTTAAAATCTTTTGGCCCAAACCGAAGTGAAATTCTTCCCCAATGATTCGTTCTTCCACCTAACATCCGGGACCGAAACCAATCGAACTTTGTGCCCTCTTTGTGAGTATAAGGCTCACCCTCTAATTCCCAGCCGCCATAGGCAGCATCAAAATCACCAAAGTTTCGTAACGGAGTGCTGGCACCCCTGCGGGGCGACTCCCAGGGCCATTTTAGTTGAGTAACATTTTTTGCCGGATCATAGAGCGGACCCGCTTCAAGTAACACTACCTTGATGCCGGCATTTGCCAACACATAGGCTGCCATGCCTCCGCCAGCACCTGAACCAACAATGCAAACATCATAATCTTTGGGAGTCTTCTTGATCTGGAAATCGGGCATGTTACTTTTAATTAAGGAAAGTAAGTTGCTTTAAAGCAATCAAAATTCAAAGCCCACTTTTGCGATTGGTTATTTGAGACTTTAAAGTCCTGATTTAGTTCTGTTTACTTTTTTTGGGAATCGGATCATATCCGCTCGTTCCCCATGGATGGCAGCGGGAAATTCGCTTAATTCCTAACCAGGTTCCTTTTAAAATGCCCCATTCTTCAATAGCTTCAATCGTGTATTGAGAACAACTGGGCGCATGCCTGCAATGTGCCCCTAACAGGGGAGATAAGGTAACCTGATAAATTTTTATAGGAACGATAAAGATTTTTCTTAAAAACATTCAGTAGGTATTCTGCGATTTAAACTTCGTGTTCGGCAAGAAAGTTCGTGTTAATTATTTAATATTGAATAGGAACTCAAACTAAAAGTGGTTAACGATGAAAATGTTTTTATTAACACTGATCATCGGCTTGTTAATGCAGGCAAATGCTCAAAATCAGGTCGGAATTTTTGAAAATCACCTGGATGTCGGTAATCCAAAAAAGAAAGGGAACACGATTTATGATTCTGAAAGGCAGGAGTATCGTCTTGCGGGTAGTGGTTATAACATTTGGTTTGGCCGCGATGAATTTCATTACACCTATAAAAAATTAAACGGTGACTTTATTGCTACTGCCAATTTCAAGTTTGTAGGAACGGGAATTGATCCTCATAGAAAAATCGGGTGGATGGTTCGAAGTTCTACAGACGAGGATGCTCCGCATATTGTAGCCACGGTACATGGAGATGGGCTTACAACGCTGCAGTGGCGCCAATTGAAAGGCGCGCATATGCGCGACCCCGAAGATGAAATCCGTTTTGCCAAGAGAGGTGTTCAGATCATACAACTGGAACGATCAGGACCAGAATATATCATGCGGGTCGCCCATGTTGGGGAACCCTTGCAGGAAGTGGGCCGATATGCACTTAAATCATTACCCGATAATGTGTTGGTGGGATTATTTATATCGGCACATAATGAAGAGGTGGTTGAAGAAGCTATTGCCTGGAACGTACGCATGGATAAGCCGGTACCCGATAACTACAACCCCAATCAGTCTGGTTATATAGGATGTAGGTTGGAGGTGTTAAACGTGTTTGATGGAGTAAGAAAAGTTATTCATGAAGCTCCGGGCCGGTTTGAAGCACCTAACTGGATGCCTGATGGAAAGCGATTGTTGTTTAATCAGGATGGTTCCTTGTTTACAATTCCTGTTACTGGAGGTAAAACTGAAAAACTTAATACGGGTGTGGCTGATAGAAATAATAATGACCATGTGATCTCATTTGATGGCAAAATGCTTGCCATCAGTCATCATCGCGAAGGTCTGCCAGGCGGGGGTTCAACTGTATACACATTACCGTTGACGGGCGGAACCCCAAAGCTGATAACTGAAAAAACACCCTCGTATCTGCATGGATGGTCAGCAGACGGGAAGGATCTGGTATTTGTTGGGCAGCGCGATGGTACCCGCTACGATATCTATAAGATTAGTGCAAAGGGTGGTGACGAGATAAAACTAACAAACAATACAGGGTTTCATGTGGATGGGTGCGAGTATTCGCCCGATGGAAAATTTATCTACTACAACTCAAGTCAAAGTGGAACCATGCAACTGTGGCGAATGAAACCCGATGGTACTTCGCCTGAGCAGATAACATATGATGAGTTCAACGATTGGTTCCCACATATTTCGCCCGATGGGAAGTGGATTGCCTTTATTTCGTTTCCAACAACGGTGGCCCCTAACGATCATCCATCTTATAAGCGCGTTATGCTACGATTAATGCCGGCTGCTGGCGGACCTCCCAAAGTAATTGCCTATCTCTATGGAGGGCAGGGAACAATCAATGTTCCATCGTGGTCGCCCGATAGCAAACAAATAGCTTTTGTAAGCAATTCCGAACGATCTGTAAAGGAATGATTTTTTAGAGCTTATGAAGTACATATTCTTCATTAGCCTGGTAGTCATTGTCGCATGTAATTCTGAAAAGGAAAAACCGGCAAGGCCAAATATTATTTATATTCTGGCGGACGACTTGGGGTATGGCGAACTGGGCGCGTATGGTCAAGAGAAAATTAAAACACCCAACATTGATGCCCTTGCTAAAAATGGGATGCTGTTTACCCAGCATTATTCAGGCGCTCCGGTATGTGCTCCGGCCCGGTGCATGTTGCTTACCGGAAAACATTCGGGGCATGCCTACATTCGGGGTAATGACGAATGGGCTGAACGTGGCGAGGTTTGGAATTATCCCAAAGCAGTGAGCGATCCAAATCTGGAAGGTCAACGGCCTTTGCCTGATAGTGTGTTTACAATGGGAAACATGTTTCAGCAGATCGGATACAAAACAGCGCTTATTGGCAAGTGGGGTTTAGGGGCTCCGTTAACAGAAAGTATTCCAACAAAAAAGGGTTTCGATTTTTTCTACGGGTATAATTGCCAGCGGCAGGCGCATCAGTTGTATCCACCTCATCTATGGAAGAATGAAGAAAAAGTTTTGCTTTCTAATTCGCTGATGGCCCCCGGAACAAAACTGGAAGTGAATGCGGACTCCTTGAATCCGGAAAGTTATTTGCTTTATACCCAAAAGGACTATGCACCGGCCCTAATGCAGCAAGAAGCGCTGCGATTTATCGAAGAAAACAAAGAACACCCTTTTTTTCTTTACTATGCATCCCCATTGCCACACTTGCCACTTCAGGTGCCCACCGAGTATGTTGAAAAGTATGTCAAGGTTTTTGGCGATGAGGCCCCTTATCTTGGGGATAAAGGATATTTCCCAACGCGATATCCTCACGCTACCTATGCCGGCATGATAACCTATCTGGATGATCAGGTTGGTGAACTCGTAATCAAGCTTAAAGAGTTGGGGCTTTATGAAAACACACTCATAATTTTTACCAGCGACAACGGACCTTCATATACCGGTGGGGTTGACGCAGAGTATTTCGGGAGTGCTAATCCATTTTCAAATTCGTATGGTCGTACAAAAGGGTTTACTTACGAGGGCGGAATCCGCGTGCCTATGATTGCTCAGTGGCCCGGTAAAATAAAAGCGGGCAGCAAGTCAGATCATATCTCCGCGTTTTGGGATGTGTTGCCCACTTTTGCAATGCTTACAGGGGGTACGGTTCTGGAAGATATTGATGGAATCAGTTTTCTTCCAACTTTGTTGGATGGCAATCAGGTGCAGCATGACTATCTCTATTGGGAGTTTCCGGAGTATGGAGGACAGCAAGCCGTTCGGTTAGGGGACTGGAAGGGAATTCGTAAAGAAATAAAGCAAGGCAACATGAAATTGGAATTGTATAATCTAACTACAGATCCTGCCGAACAACATGATCGGGCCGCGGAGAATCCAGAAGTTGTAGCCAGGATTGAATCGATAATGCAGGAGGAGCATCGCCCGGCCTCAATGAATCGATTTCGCATGAAGGAACTTGGCGATATAATAGAGGAGTAAAAGTTTAATCCCAGAATTGTCAATAGGATTTACAATTTTGTCTTTGCGGGCCGATGAATCCTGTCTAACGTCAGGATTATCGGGATTAACCCTGACATTGAAAATGAATGAGTAGCTTATTTTACTCCAATATCTCCATAACACATTCATTTTCAATCGTCAGCGCGAAGCGCAAAAAAGTCTAATGACTTTTTTGGGTTAATCAAAGAATGGCTTCCATTTGTCCTCGGGTGATGGTTTGGTTAAAAGACTTACCACAACTAACATAAGCAGCGAAAGAACCAAGGAGGGTATCGCAATGTAATCTGTGTCTACCGGAAAAATACTAATTGAAACGTTGGCAACTTCCATAGCTTTATTGATAACGGGAACTGTCATTCCTGCAATAATGGAAGCAACCCCGCCCGCAGCGGTAACGCGCTTCCAGAAAAAACTGGCGAGTAAGACCGGAGCAAGGGAGGCTCCGATCATCGTATAAGAAATAAAGGCCATCTCCAGCACCGTTTCAAATTGTGTTACGAGGGCATACGCGAGCAATCCAAGGATTACAATGCTGATTTGCTGAATGCGAATCACTTTTTTGTGGTCAGCTGATTTCAAAAAATAAGGTTTGATTATATCGTTGCTTAAGTTGGTGGAGGTTACCATTAAAAAAGTATTACCGGTTGAAAGAATGATGGCAACCCCCGCGGCAAAAAGCATGGAGCCTATTACGGAGGGTACTTGCTCAAAACCGATTCTCAGAATAATCTCTTCCGACATGGCCCGGTTTATGGAGCCATCTTCTAAAAAGAAACGCGGATCGCTTGAATAAATGGCAAAACCAACAACGGCAATGGCGCACATTACAAATTCAATAAACACTACACCCACCAGCATTCCGATTACTGCTTTTCTTGCTGCGGTTGAATCTTTTGCCGAAGAAAACTTTTGATAAATGCTACTCTCACTCATCAACAATAAAAAAGTAGGCAGGATAACGCCCAAAATCCACCAGGCATCGTGGCCTTCAAACAGCGAGAGATATTCTGGTTTTGTATTTTCTATGGTAGTGATCACCGCATCGTATCCACCATGCGCTGATATGGCAAACGGAAGTGTAAGTGCCATAGCGATTATCATAATAATGCCATTAAAAATATCTATCGATACAATAGACACCATTCCTGCCAAAGCAGTAAAAGCGATTACCACCACACATGTAATGAAAGCTCCGGTCTCTAAACTTATTGTACCATTTGAAAGAATAGAGATAAACCGACCACCGCCTTTAAACTGATAGCCGGCAATAACCAGGTAGGCTACAATAATGGTAATGGTTCCAAGTATTCGGGCTGTATGGTTGTATCGCTGCTCTAACAAATCGGTTAGTGTAATCTTGGAGATTTTTCTAACCCGTTCTGCCACAAAATAAATAACCACAATGCCAATCCATGCACCGGCTGAGAACCAGAGCTCGCCAAACCCGGAACGAAAGCTAAGACCGGCAGTGCCAAATAAACTACCGGAACCAATCCAGGTGCAGATAAGAGTGCCTACTAAAAGATATACCGGAACGCCTCTTCCAGCAACTGTAAAATCCTCTTCGCTCTTTACCGATTTGCTTTTATAGATAATTACACCAATCATTAAGGTGAGGTAAACAATGCTTACAATAGAATAAATCATATTAATTGTGATTACAGGTGTGCTAAAAGTAAGTAAATTTTTATAAGTTACTTCCCGAACACAATGTACGATATCCTAAACCTGCATTATGGGCTCTTCTAATTTCAAACCCTACATTGCTCCAGAACAAAATGTTGCGGAGTTCACCGTTAAGTCCGTGGTCTTTGGGGCCTTGTTTGGGATCATCTTCGGATGTTCAACCGTTTATCTCGCGCTGAAAGCAGGATTAACCGTTTCAGCTTCTATACCCATAGCAGTAATTGCTATTACGCTGGGTAGAAAATTTTTGAAGACAACCATTCTTGAAAACAATATCATTCAAACCACAGGTTCTGCAGGTGAGTCTATTGCAGCGGGTGTGGTCTTTACCTTACCGGGATTTTTATTTTTATCAAGCGGAGAAAATGGGACAAGTGTTGGCGAGGGTTATTTTAACTACTTAACCATTCTTATCCTGGCGGCCTTTGGCGGCATGTTGGGAACCCTGATGATGATTCCGCTGAGAAGATCGCTGATAGTTAAAGAGCATGATAGTCTTCCTTATCCGGAAGGAACCGCATGCGCTTCCGTATTGCAAGCCGGGGAAAAAGGGGGCGTGTTTGCCCGCACGGCATTTTTGGGAATGGGTTTCGCGATGGCCTATGCCATCCTGCAAAAAGTATTTCATGTGATCTCAGAGGCTCCGGCATTTATCACCAGCCAGGTGAATAAATTTTGGCCCTCGGCTACCATTAATGGAGAGATTACACCTGAGTATATGGGGGTGGGGTACATCATCGGTCCTAAGATTGGAGGCGTATTGGTGGCAGGCTCTGTGCTTGCCTGGTGGGCCATGATTCCTCTCTTATCAACCCTGGTGGATCCTCTTATAATAGCGACTCAATTGATGAAACTTGGCTACCTGGCTGATATAAATGTTGCCGGTGGAAAAGGAGGTTGGGATCCGGCATTAAAAACTTTTTCAAATCCATCATCGGCAATTTATTTCGCGTACATCCGGCAAATAGGCGCAGGTGCAGTGGCAGCCGGAGGATTTATTACTTTGATGAAAACGCTTCCCACCATTATCAGTTCATTTAAGGATAGCGTTGCATCGCTGAAAGAGAAAAGCGAAGCCAGCATTGCAAGAACCGATCGCGACTTGTCATTTAAAGTTGTTATTATTGGCAGTATTATTTTGGTTGCATTGATGACCGTACTACCCGGAATTCCGGGGGATAGTTTTATTCAGAAACTATTGATTGGCATTCTGATAATCATTTTCGGATTTTTCTTTGTCACAGTTGCCAGTCGTATTGTGGGGTTGGTAGGTTCCAGCAATAGTCCCATTTCAGGGATGACCATAGCAACTTTAATGGGCACGTGTTTAATTTTTACTGCGGTGGGTTGGAGCGGTATGCTCTACGAACCCCTTGCCCTTGTGGTAGGAGGTATGATCTGCATTGCAGCGGCTAATGCTGGCGCTACTTCGCAAGATTTAAAAACGGGCTACATTGTTGGCGCAACCCCGCGCTATCAACAATTGGCTTTGTTCATTGGAGCTATCGTTTCATCAATTGCTATTGGACTTGTTGTAAAAGTATTGGATTCGCCAACCGCGGACATGGCTGCACAAGGAATAACCCACGCCATTGGAAGTGAAAGATACTCCGCTCCTCAGGCGACCTTAATGGCCACATTGGCGAAGGGTATTTTGTCTTACAATCTTGATTGGCAATTTGTAATGGTGGGCGTTTTTATTGCTGTTATGATTGAATTGTGTGGGATTAAAGCCCTGGCGTTTGCTATCGGACTTTATCTGCCCTTGTCAACAACACTTCCCATATTTATTGGTGGAGCCATCAAAGGAGTTATCGATTGGCGGGCTGAGAAAAAAGGAGAAGCCAAGCAAGATGATGAATTAGGTCGTGGAAGTTTGTTTGCCACGGGTTTGATTGCCGGAGGCGCTTTGGCGGGAGTTATTGTCGCCCTGCTTTCAGTGAATGATGAAATTTTCAAAGGCCTGAAGAGTATAAGCGCAGAGCATTTTATCAGTAGCCTGATTGGCGAGAACGGCTATAATTTATTGGGCGTAATCTGTTTTGTAATAATGGGCACAATTCTTTACCAAATTGGTAGTAAGAAGGAGCGCTAAAAACATTTACTAGAATTGATTCAAGTCTATTTGATTCTAATTAGGGTATGCCGGATTTATCCCAATAGAAGTTGATCAATCTCTTTAAAGAAATCCTGGTTGTTTAATTTCACCATAGTTTTTCTTTTGATCTGTTCTACAATGGATGCATAGTTAGACAGGTCGACATCCCGCTTTTGCAAATCGAGTAACTTTGATTTTACCTCGGCAAGTTCTGTTTCGTTAGCCCGGGCATTGTACTTGAAAGCCAGAAAGTAGGGGATGTCCTTTAGAACCCGGGTAATAAGTAAATCGCGGTGTTTATTAAGCGCCTGTTTTACCTGGAACAACCGGACCTGCTTATTACGGGCAGTTATGACTCGCTGTCCCATTAAGGGTGATTCAATGATTTTCATGGCCTTGGATTTTTCTAAACAAAGATAATCAAATACTAATAAAATTAGTAATAATTACTAATTAATTTAGTTATAAAATCGCTTAAATGCTGGGTATAATCTGCGTTTATAGCCATCCGGGATAGAATTATCACTGAAAAGTGAAAAAAAAGAGCCCGAAGGCTCTTAGATTATTGCACTTAATTAAATATTAGCAGAACTCATCAAATACTTCTACCAGGTGTTCTCCAATCATTTGGGCGTTGCGGCCTTCAATATGATGACGCTCTAAAAAGTGTACTAATTCACCATCTTTAAACAGCGCTATGGCAGGTGAAGAAGGGGGGTAGGGCAGCGTATATTCGCGGGCTTTCGCAACAGCCTCTTTATCCACACCAGCAAACACAGTGGTAAGCTGATCGGGTTTTTTTGTGCTGTTTTGTAGTGCCCACTTAATACCTGGACGCGCAGCCCCGGCTGCACAGCCACAAACAGAATTGATTACCAACAAGGTTGTCCCTTTCTGATCTTTCAATTCCTTATCAACATCGGCTGAGCTTTTCAACTCACGGAAACCCGCCACAGTCAAATCCTGGCGCATGGGGGCAACTAACGGTTCTGGATACATATTTTTACTTCAAAATTTGATTCAGGTTCAAAAGTATATTATTTCAATTAAAACATTATCTGCGTTTTCAAAGTTCAGGCAATCAATTTCGTGAATTTGGAATCAGAAATTACATAAAACCCAATTCAAGTTTTGCTGCCTCACTCATCATATCCTGCGAATAGGGTGGATCGAAAGTTAGTTCAACTTCCACACTATTTACACCTGCAATTTCTTTTACTTTCTGTTCCACTTCAACAGGTATTACTTCTGCCGAGGGGCAAGACGGAGAGGTCAATGTCATGAGAATAAACACGTTATTCACCGGAAAAACACTGATCTCATAGATCAACCCCAACTCATAAACATCTACCGGAATTTCAGGGTCGTAAACGGTTTTAATGGCCGCAATTACTTTGTCGCGAAGCTCGCCCTGTGTTTCAGGTGTTTTCTGTTCAATATTTTCAGATGTGTTACTCACGAGGCGATTTCTTTTTGAGTTTTAAATGCCAGGGCATAAAATTTCATTTGCTTGATCATGGCGGCAAAGCCATTTGACCGCTGCGTGCCGATAAATCGTTCCATGCCTATCTTATTCATGAAGTATAGGTTGGCATTTAAAATCTCGTCTGGACTTTGGCTATTGAAAATCCGGATCAGAAGACTTACAAGTCCTTTGGTAATGGCTGTGTTACTATCCGCTTCAAAATGAACCCGATCATTTTCCAGCCGGGCAACCATCCACACTTTCGACTGGCATCCTTTTACGATATTATTTTCTGTCCGGTCTGATTCCTTGATGTCAGGAATTTTTTGTCCCAGTTCCATAATGTAAAACACGGTCATTTCCTTGTCTCCATCAAGCAATGAGAATTCACTTATAATTTCGTCCTGGATCTGATTGATTGTCATTTAAGAAATTTTATTATTCGTTCCAGGCCTTCGGCCAATTGATCCACCTCAGCTTTTGTATTGTAAACAGAATACGAAGCTCTTACGGTTCCTTCAATACCAAATTGATCCATTAAAGGCTGGGTACAATGATGCCCAGTACGTACAGCAATACCCCGCGCATCCAGCATCTGACCAATATCAAAATGATGAACACCCTCAATAATAAACGATTGGACACTTACTTTATGCTTGGCGGTACCAATCAATGTTATATCGGGCATAGTCGATAATTTTTCAACCGTATAGGCCAGCAACTCAGCCTCATGAGCTGCGATGTTTTCCTTTCCCAATTCATTAATAAAGGCGATTGCTTCATTTAGCGCAATTACGTCCGCAATATTTGGAGTGCCGGCTTCGAACTTATGCGGCAGGTCGTTGTATGTTGTTTTGGCGAAGGTGACCTCCTTGATCATCTCCCCACCTCCCATGTACGGAGGCATTTTTTCTAAAAGTTCTTTTTTTCCGTACAGGATGCCGGTGCCAGTTGGGCCGTACATTTTATGACTTGAAATGCAATAGAAGTCACAATCAAGTTCCTGAACGTTAAACGTTAAATGTGCGGATGCTTGTGCGCCATCAATCAATACAACGGCTCCGGATTTATGAGCACTCGCAATAATTTCTTTAATGGGGTTAATGGTACCCAAGCTGTTGGAGGCATGGTTTACGGCAACAATTTTTGTTTTATCAGAAAGTAATTTTTGAAACGCAACAAAATCTATTTCACCAATATCATTAACCGGAATTACTTTTAAGAGGGCTCCTTTCTCTTCGCAAATAAGTTGCCAGGGCACAATATTCGAATGATGCTCCATACCGGAAATGATGATTTCATCACCTGCTTTAAGAAAGGCTCGTCCATAAGACGATGCAACCAGGTTGATGCTTTCAGTAACTCCACGCGTAAAGATAATTTCCTCAACATGCTTAGCTCCTATAAAGGCCTGCATGGAATGGCGTGTGGTCTCGTACGCTTTTGTGGCCCGTTCCGCAAGCGTATGAATACCCCGATGAATGTTAGCGTTATCCTTTTCATAATAGGTGGTAAGCGCATCAATAACCCGTTGGGGTTTTTGATTAGTTGCTGCATTGTCGAGGTAAACTAAAGGCTTGCCATTTACTTGCTGATTCAAAACCGGAAATTGCTTTCTGATTTTTGAAATATCCAGCGTTGATTTAATAGCAAGGGTGTCCATAGTTTAAAAATTTTTATGGAGACGTTCGGCAATGAGGTTATCCAGATACGATTTTAATCCTTTATGTTGAAGGGGCTCCAGCACGTCCACGGCAAAGGCGTAAAGCAACATGGCTTTTGCTGTTGGCTCCGCAATTCCACGTGAGCGTAAGTAAAACATCGCCTCTTCATCCAATTGCCCCGAAGTACAACCGTGAGAACATTTTACATCATCGGCCCAGATTTCTAACTGGGGTTTTGTATTGATCGTGGCAGAATCAGAAATGATAATGTTTCTATTCGATTGAAATGCATTTGTCTTTTGCGCATGCGGCCGTACAAATATTTTTCCATTGAAAACTCCTTTTGAGTTTCCATCCATTATCCCCTTATACATTTCATTGCTGAAGGAATTGGGTTTGCGGTGGTCCACCACGGTATGATTATCGGCTAAAGTATTTCCATTCAGTAAGTACAATCCATTAAAATGGGACTCGCAGTGCTCGCCATCAATAATGATGTTAAGATTATTGCGAACCAATTCACCCGCTAAGGTTAGCGTAAACGTGTTAACCTTACTTGCGGTAGATTGATGAATAACTGTATTCGTTACCTGATTTTGTTTGCTGTCGTTTTGAATTTTGCAGTATTCCAGATTGGCTTTTTCGCTCACCACAAATTCTTCCGATAGCGTGTGGAATACAGCGTTGGAACCTTCGGTATCAAACTTTTCGATGATATGAACAGAACTTTGCTTTTCAATTACGCCTAATATTCGCACGTGACTAATTGTAGTCTCTTTATTTGAGTCAGTAATGCTTAAAATAAAGAATGGTTTTTCTACAACTGTATTTTCAGGCACATGAATAAAAACTCCGTCTTGCCAAAAGGCAGCATTTAAAGCAGCGAAAGAATCCGTTTCCGAATTCATTAGTTTATCAAAGTGCTGGGTAGCAATCGGGTGCTTATTTTGGAGAGCATCCTGTAAGGAGAGTACCGTAATGCCAGCCGGAAATTGACGATCTGAAAGTTCTTTTGAATACGCTCCGTTGACAAGAACGAGGACGAATGCATCCAGGCCGGGAATCAAAAAACGGTCAACTGACTTTAGCGATGCAGGCGTTGGTTTGCTTTTCCAGGTAAATTTTTTCTCAAGACTTTTTGTGATAGGAGTGAAGCGGTATTCTTCATGTTTATTTCCGGGCAACCCTCTCTTTTTCAAGACATCAATTGCTTTCTTCCGGTTTTCATGGGCTGAAGGGAAATCAACTATCTGGAAACTATTAATGATTTCGCCTGATAGATCCTTACTTGTTGCTATTGTACTCATATCAGGCAACGGCTACTTCATTCTTAATCCAATCGTATCCTTTCGCTTCCAACTCAAGCGCTAATTCCTTTGTACCCGATTTTACAATCTTGCCTTTGTAAAGAACATGAACAAAATCGGGAACGATGTAGTCTAGCAGGCGTTGATAATGTGTTACGACAATGATTGCGTTGTTTTTGGTACGAAGTTTATTTACACCATTCGCTACAATGCGCAACGCGTCAATGTCTAATCCCGAATCAGTTTCATCTAATAAGGCCAACTTCGGTTCCAGCATGGCCATCTGAAAAATTTCATTTCTTTTCTTTTCACCTCCCGAGAACCCTTCATTCAAAGACCGGCTTAA
>JAEUUB010000508.1 GCA_016787745.1 Cyclobacteriaceae bacterium | reverse complement strand
AATGTTGAGCAGTCGATCGGAACTGGAAGAGGAACGCAGGCTTTTTTATGTGGCCATCACCCGGGCGCAAAAAAAATTATTCTTATCCTACGCCCTAACCCGATACCGATTTGGGCGCTTAAAGAATTGTGAGCCCAGTCGCTTTCTGGATGATATTAATGGGGCTTACATAAAAGTAAGTACGAAGTTCGGTGGCATGGAATCGCTGGCCTCCAACCCAAATTTTGCCCGCAGTTTTGTGAGCGGTATGAAGAAAAGCATCAGTTCGCAGCCTGTTCCCAAGGCTTCCGCGTATAAACCCTCTGCCGATTTCGCGCCCAGCGACACGAAAGGACTAAAAGAGGGGATGAAGGTGGAACATCCCAAGTTTGGTTTTGGAATGGTGACAAAAATGGAAGAAGTGGGTGCCGAACGGAAGGCGAAGATCAATTTTACCGATTTTGGGGAGAAGACCTTATTGCTTAGTTTTGCCAAGTTGAAAATACACGAGAATTAGCATGATTGGAGAATATAACACGGCTCGTGAGGGCATTATCCTGAAGGAATACGGACGAAACGTCCAGAAATTAGTTAATTACATTCGTACGGTGCCTGATAAGGAGAAGCGTACCGAATTGGCAACCACGCTGATTGAATTGATTAAGCAGCTGGCTCCCGTGGCTAAAGAGGCGCAGGAAAATCCTCAACGCATGTGGGACGATCTTTATATCATGGCTGATTTCAATCTGGATGTTAATAATCCTTTTACCACACCCGACCGCACCATTCTTTTTAAGAAGCCGCGTAAGATGGAGTATCCCCAAAATGATGTTCGTTTCCGGCATTATGGAAAAAATATCGAGAAACTGGTGAAAGAAGCTGTAAAAAAGGAAGACCCTAAAGAGCGCGAGGAAGCTGCGATTTACATTGGTAAGTTGATGAAAACCTTTTTCGGTGCCTGGAATAAAGAAACCCTGGATGACTCGGTGATTGTAAAAGATATTGCCATTCTTTCGCAAGGAAAACTTGCATTGAGTCTGGATAAAGTGCGGGAAGAAAATCTATTTGAGAAACTGTATCGCGAGCAACGCAACAAACCGTCACGGCCGGAAGGTGGCCGTAACGATAGAAACAGAGGCCGCTCATTTAAAAAGAACCGCCACAACTCTCATCGCAGAAGAGATCAATGAGTTCGTTCAAGATCAAGGGTGGTCTTCGGTTAAAGGGAGAAATCACACCACAAGGAGCCAAGAACGAAGCCCTGCAAGTAATCTGTGCTCCCCTGCTCACTTCAGAGC
>JAEUUB010000459.1 GCA_016787745.1 Cyclobacteriaceae bacterium | reverse complement strand
TTGAAATATTCTTAGAGGTTCTGACTCAACCACTTTAGTAAAAATTACCCGTGGAGCAAAGCAGTCAAAATCCTTTAGGTGAACTTCAAAAGGCGTATTTCCTTTGGCGAATCTTTTTAATGAATCAATCAACCGGACTTCTTTTTTCTCTTTCCATTGAAAAGGCATGTGCAGGGTAATGTGGGGGGGAGAATTAAGCGCGCCTTTACTTTGATAGACAGAATAGAAATACTCTTTAAAGGATTGAAGATGTTCTTGAATGTTGGAGGGTGGCAGCAGGGCAATAAAGTACAAAGCAATTCCTGGAGGCGGCATATTAAATTTTTTAATGAGAATTTATTTCCATTGAGCGGCCTTGCTTTTATACCACGTGGCTCGGGTTGGCTCCAATTCTGCCAGGCGTTCGTACACAGTAACAAGACTGCTGTCCTGCTGCAAACTTTCTTTATAAAATTGAATCGCCTCACTCCTTCTGTTTTGCTGATCGTAGATGTAGGCCATAATATTTAGTAATTCCGCGCCCCCCGCTCCTTTATCATAGGCCTGGCGATACCACGAAATAGCTTCACTCAATCGCTCCTGCGCATAGTAACTGTCTCCGGTTATAATCAGGGCATCTGTATTGTCAGGATAAATATTTGCACATTTTTTAGACCACTCAATTGACTTTTCATATTCTTGTTTTTGATAATACACTAAGGCTTTGTTGAACATACCGCTGCTGTTTTGCGGGTCGATGGCAAGCACTTTATTGTAATAAACTAAAGCGGAGTCAAATTGATTTTGTGCGTATAGTTGATTGCCTACATTAGTAAGGGCATTTAAATCAGAAGGGTTTGTGCGCAATGTTTCGCGATCTGCGTTTTCTTGTAGGGAACCCGTAGACGATTCAACGGTGTCGGCCTGACTAAGATATCCGATAATTACCAGAATGAAGAGAATGAATGCGGCAACGATGATGACAATTGTGACGGCCAGTCTTACGGTTGGCTTTTTTTGTTCACGCAATTCGTCTTTATCCCACTTTCTGGAAAAGGATTCGGATTTTC
>JAEUUB010000837.1 GCA_016787745.1 Cyclobacteriaceae bacterium | reverse complement strand
TTCATTAATCGCAACTAATTCATTAGGGCCTTCCGTGATTAAGGAAATTGTGGGGTATGTAACCGTTTCGGAAGAGGGACTTTGCAGCAGTGCAACCAATTTTCTTGCAGGGTATACATCTTCGGTGCTTCCGCTTTCTTCCTTTGGAAATTATACCGGCTATCTCACCGGCCATAATAGTTTAAAGACAAAAGCGGTTTCTGAATTTTTTAAGAATACCCAGGGTTACGAATATGTAAGTGGAGTTGAAATTGATTTTGGCTACGTGCATTCAAGTAGTGAAGATGCAACCATAACCATCACGGTATGGAATGCTCGCGGTCCGCAAAGCGCCCCGGGCTCAGTAGTAGAACAGAAAGTTGTATTGCTAAAACAAATTCAGGACGATTTAGCGAACAACCGGGTTACCTCCATTGTATTTGATCGCGAAACGCCCGTTTTCAGCAGACCTTTTCAGGTAGGTGTTGAATTAAATTATACGAATGAAGACAGTGTGGCGATCACGTCATCGGCCAATGGCGAAGCCACCAGTTCTACTTCGTGGTTAAAAGATGCAAGTGGAGTATGGACTCCCTATTCTATTGCGTTTGGTGCCAATATAGCTATGGCGATTAAGCCCATTGTTGGCGTAAATCCATCCGTTCAGGTTTCCGCTTCCAAATTATTGGTTTATCCGGGCGAGGAAGTTATTCTGAACGGAAAAGGCGCCAGTATTTTTGTCTGGAATTCGGATGATGGCGTAGTCAACAATTTTGCCGGGCCTCAATTGGTGGCCAAGCCAACAAAAACCACCACGTATACAACTACGGGGTCGGGGTTGCCTCTTTGCAATACAGAAGCCAAAACCACCATTTATGTTAGAGATAATGTAGTAGGTGTTAAAAGCGAATATCGCGCTGAGGATATTCAGGTTTATCCGAATCCAGGAACAGGAAAACTGAACGTAACCCTGGAGAATAGTTACCGGGGTGAAGTATCTGTAAAAGTGGTTTCGATTTGGGGTAAAGACGCGCTTCCGATAACCCGGTTTCAAAAAACAAGCACCCAATCTCAAATTACCTTAAATAGTGAAGGTGTGCCGCAAGGAATGTATATCATTCAGGTGGCTATGGGCGATACGCTCATTATCAAAAAATGGGTAAAGCAGTAAGGAAAGATTGTACATGTTGAAAAGCGGAAGATATTATTTAACTTTATTGATTGGGGAATTTAACAAAATGATTATGAGGAAATTTTACACATCACTTTTGTCATTAGTTCTACTTGGGGCTTTTGGCTTTGCGGTTACATCCTGTAAGGATGATGAACCGGAAAAATTTAATCTGACTTTTACCTCAGCCACAGGGACTGC
>JAEUUB010000440.1 GCA_016787745.1 Cyclobacteriaceae bacterium | reverse complement strand
AATAATTGTTTTAAAGTCACAGGGTGTACGTTGTCAATGGCGATTTCACGTTTAAAATTTAACCAATTGTGATGATTCTGCGAATCATTTCTCCATAGGATGTTCCTTCAATAATTCCTCGGGCGAATAAAAACCCGTTTTATCTTTGGTGGCTTCACGCACGGCTTTGACTTTGTCTGCAGAAATTGCGGGGGCCTGATTTCCAAATGAGTTTCGCACAAAGGTTAGCACAGCGGCAATCTCTTCATCATTAAGCATTCCTTGAAAAGGAGTCATAGGAACCTGACCTGCATATTTGTTCCCATTCACTTCCATGGGGCCGTAAATTCCATTCAACACGATTTTAATCAGGCGTTCGTCACTGCCTACCACCCACTTTGTACCCACCAGGGCCGGAAACCCTGAAGCCGAAAGACCCCCGCCATCGGGTTGATGACACGTGGAACAAAATCCTTCGCGTGCATAAATTTCTTTCCCTTTGATAAACAAGTCTCGTTCCGAACCGGTAAGCTGGGTAATAACTTCTTCGGCTTTCTTTTCTGTCACCGACATTCCATTCAAATGAGCATAGGCGGTTTCGTACGCGTAAACCATCCAACGATCCATGGGTTTCTTGCCGGCTTCTAATACAATTGGCAAACCAACTTCTTTATCCAACCACGAAGCAGCAACCAAAGCCTCTAACCGAACCCGGCCCTCCGTATCCTGGGCCGCCTTCATCAGCAGTTCCGGCTGATTTTTAATTTGATGACTGCTGTATCGTAATACGCGCACGGCAGCAGCCCGGGCCCGATAGTCTTTTGATTGTAAAACCTGATGCAAGAGTTGTTCATCTACTTTATCTAAACCCCAGGTAACCCACAGTGCCTCTAACACATTATGCTCGTAGTGTTCATCTTCAATATTTAACTGACCTACCCAAACTTTTAATTGGGGAATAACTTCAGCAGCACTGCGGCCTCGTAGCTCGCGTCTGGTGCGATAGCGGGTTCTGAACTCCGGCAGTTTTAAGTTTTCCAATAACTCCGGAATAGTTGCCCCCGCAACTTTTGCCGGGGCTACCAAGGGCCTGGACGGATAGGTAATGCGATAGACCCGGCCATGCACATGATCGCGCAGGGGATCGCGGGCATTGTGCTGCATGTGACCAATCAAAATGTTGTGCCAATCGATCAGGTACAGCGAACCATCTGGTGCAAACTCCATATCCACAGGACGAAAATTCCGATCTGTTGATTGAACAAGATCTGTACGATGATGACTTATATAGCCAGTACTGTCATCTTCCATTGCATGTTGCTTCATCCCTAAAAAACCGATGGTATTATTAATAAGCAAATCTCCTTGTACGTCATCCGGAAAATGCCGGCTGGAGACAAACTCCAATCCAGAAGTTGGACGCACCCGATGTTTTTCTTCAATCAGGTTAAATGATTTGTGAGTAGCCACACCATAGCGAGGTTTAATCGACCCGGGCATCATCCATCGAACATCTGGTCCTGAAGTTTCGGCAAAGAAATTTTGTCCCCAATCATCAAAAGCAATACCCCACGGATTGGGAATGGCTAATTGAGCCACACGTTCAAGATGATGCCGTTGGGGTGCATATCGGTAGAATCCTCCGTTGGTGGCACGAACCGGACCGTACGATGTTTCCACGTTGGTGTGCAGGAACACGCCTTCACCCATATAAATAGCCCCCGAAGGATCAGCGGCATAGGCGCTGTGCGCATGATGGGTATCATGATCGTCAAACCCGCTTAAAATTATTTCCTTTTTATCGGCTTTGTCGTCTCCATCCGTATCGGTTAGCAACACCAGGTTTGTTCCCTGTGATACATACACACCCTCAGGGGCAAACTCAAATCCAACCGGGAGATGCAATCCGTCTGCAAATACAATTTGTTTATCTGCTTTACCATCTGCATCGGTATCTTCAAGAATGATAAGTTTATCATTCGGTTTACTGTCGCCTGGCTTATAGTGCGGATAGCTGGGCATAGTGGCTACCCAAAGACGGCCCTTATTGTCGAAGGACATTTGAACCGGATTCGCCAAATCCACAAACTCTTTTTCGGATGCGAAGAGATCAATTTTATATCCCGGTGGCACGCTGAGTTTGGCCAGGGCATCTTTTCCATAGAGATAATCCAGGCTGCCATTTTGCTTCGGATCAAAATTGGTTTGTACCGGTGGAAGTTTTGACGTGTTTTGATCAGCAAGGCTCATATCTAATTTTTCACCTTTTGCAGCAAGCCAGATGGCCGAATCCCGGATGGCAGTTAGCTCTCTGATTTTTGCTATTTCAAAAGGGTAATTATCCGGACCGAATGGATCATATCTTCGCCCAAACACATGCACCCCATTGGGAATTTTATAATCATTGTGCCACATCCAGTTTTTTTCCATCACCGCGGCATGAATCAAATCGTGATGCTGCTCATTTTTCGAAGCAGTCTTTCCAAAGGCCTTATCTGCGAGCAACGTTGAAAATTTTTGATATCCGGCATCTGTTAACTGCGAGCCATCGATGGTGAGTGGTTCAATACTTTCCTCATACCATGTGCGACTCGGTTCAAATGCATCAACCAAGAGCACTTGATTTTGTTTTGCGACCTCTTTCATGGCATCCGTATAAAGCATCAGGTTTTTATTTTCCTTTTCGCCATTGGGCAGGTCATACTTATCAGACAAGTTTTCAAATGCGATCGGTGATACAAGAACGAGTTGGGGCGCGGAGACTCCGTTGTACGTTTGATTCAAAGTATGTTTTATGAAAGCATCCAACTCCCCTTTGTAGTTTTCGAGTCCGGCTGCACCCTGAAAGGATTCGTTGAATCCAAAAAATGCGATAATGACATCGGCTTTCAATCGGGTTAGCCATTGATCGGGGGTTTCGAAAAAACCTTCGCTGTTTGAAGGATGCGCTAACTCAGTTTGAAATTTTTCTGCGCCCGGAAAGGCCCAGGGGGATACACGCCCCGCGTGTGGCCGGAAGCCCGGAGTATCGCCTCCATCGCACATGTTTCGAATGAAAAGCAAACTGTCGGGATACCGCATCTGCATTTCTGTTTCAAAATGCCCGTAGTTCATCATCCGCGAGCCAAGATTGTTTCCAAGTAAGACAATGCGCGAATTTTTGCGAATTGTAAGGGTTGGATCAGACTTTGTGCATTGAATTAAAAATCCGGCAAGTAATAAAGTAATGATTCGTATGGATGATCTAAGGTTCATTCCGGTCAGGTATTAAATAGTAAGAATGAGAATAATGAGGTGTACTAAATGTACACAGAACAATCAAAACTCAATGACCGTTAATCAAAATAAAATACT
>JAEUUB010000427.1 GCA_016787745.1 Cyclobacteriaceae bacterium | reverse complement strand
CACATGCAGGTTGCCTATCTTAATAATATCATCCAAGGTAAATTCATTGGACGTAACCACTTCGCGAGCCACCTCAGGTACAAATTCTGTATGATACCGAACCGCCAGTTTTTGAGCCAGAAAAGATTTGCCGGTACTTTCAGGTCCGTAGAAGCAGATTTTTTTTACAAAATAGGGACGAACGATTTTTGGAATGAATTCCCAATGGGTAAAGGGATTCTCGCGAATGCGGGTTGCTGATACAGGAACAATCTTTCTATTGGGATCAAAAGAAAGATACCGGCACTCCAAGGCTTCAGCCAGTAATACACCGTAATCCTCCGAACTTACAAGTATATCTATATTTTGATACTGTCGTTTCAGGAAACGAGCCCATACTCTTGTTCGCTCGGGCCAGGGCAGGGATTCATTATCAAAATCATCTTTAACTAAAACCGGCTTTACCTTTCTACTATCAATAAAAATTTCCTTTAGCCAGGAAAACCGTGCTTTCCCACTTATTGGATCATTTTCTTTATAGCTCATCGAAACAATGAGTTCATCGCAATGCCCCGAGGCAAATTCAATAAGAGCCAAGTGTCCTGCATGGACGGGCATAAATTTTCCAATTACCAGTCCGCGTGTCATTCTTGTGGATAACTTCTGTATTCCTTAATCCAGTTCCACAAAGCGAAACTGGCTATGCCGGTGAAGATGAAATACTCTACGCCAAAAAAATTAGCGCCTTTCAAAAAATACAAATAGGTAGCTACCACGTCAATCACAATCCAGATAATCCAACACTCTACTTTTTTTTGAATCATTAAAAATGTGGTAATCACACTCATTACTAAAATAAAAGAATCAACAAAAGGATAGGCGCTTGGTAAATTGAACAAGAGGGGCAGCCATTCATGCAACTTGCTTGCCAGGGTCCCTACAAGGAAAGTTCCTGCCAACCCCGCCAGGAATAATAAAGCAAACTGTTTCCGTTCCATAAAACTCACCTTCAACTCCTTTTTACGATCCTCTTCTTCGGGTTTAGGGTTAGCCCAGCGCCACCAGCCCATCAGATTCGTTACAAAGAAAAA
>JAEUUB010000096.1 GCA_016787745.1 Cyclobacteriaceae bacterium | reverse complement strand
TCTTTTTGCTCTGACATAATTCAGGTGTTCCTCCAAATCCCTGAAGGAAATAAGCAGAGCCAGCACCATACACTTTTGATGTTCCATTGCTTTCCACCAATACGCTTGTTGCCTCGTCAATACCTATTCCTTTTACATTGCTATAACTCACGCCAAAATCCTGTACAAGCCTTGCCATAAATGTAAAGTGACGACCCTGACGGTCACGCTCATTGTAATGAGAATCTGTTATTACATTGGTCATATAACTCACATTTAGAAAACCACCACCTCCGAGACCAGCCATATCTTTATGATATGGATTTGATAAAGCTGCTGCTGAAGTAATCGATCCGCTCAATGAGCCGTAATAGTATTGACCTAAAATGGCAAGCCCCGCGCTGGTTCCGCCAATCGGAACATGTTTCGTATTGATGGCATAATTAATGGCATCTTCGAGTTTTGAGTCTTTCCAGAAATTGATATAGTTGGACTGATCTCCCCCGGCAATAAAAATAGCTTCTGCATTTCTAACCAATGTCTCCGTAAGCGCATGATCCGCTTTGGCTCTTGAATCTACAATAATCGTCTCAACTGAATTTACGCCACCAATCACTGAATAGACATAATTATTATATCCATCCGCACCTGAAGCTCTGATCACCACAAAATCACCTCCGCCTGACTTGGCAATCATAAATTGAAACACGGCAGTCTCTGCATTGGTGTCTGAATCTGCTCCCCCGATTAGCGCAATTCCAAAACTAGTGGTGGAGGTTACATCAGCTTGATTACCGGTGTAATACACCACAGGCGCAGTACTTCCCCCTCCTCCGGGTGGTTTAGCGCTTGCTGTCACATTGTTGGTGTCCTTGAGAGCATCTGTATCCTTGGATACGTTGGTGGTTATAAATTCCTCCGAACATCCAAAAACCAAAGCGAGCGCCAATAATGGCAATGAGCTGAGTAATTTGACTTGCATAAAAATTATTGAGGTTAGTTTTCTTCAACCAAAATACAAATTTTCCAGGTATAAATCTAAGAGACGGGAGAAGGGATTTGTACAGAGGATAAACAACCGTGCCTTCAGGTGAAGACTGAAAATATCAATAGGCATGATAATGGAGATTACTAATAAGGATAGAAGCAAAAAAAGCTTCCTACCGGCAAAGTCGAATAACTTCTTTATCTTCAATAGGAAACTTAGAAAATTCAGAGACCCAACCAGTAGAAGATGCTTGCTAAGTCTAAATTCTAAAAAACAGTAAGTCTGAAGAATTATTTACTAGTGAAATCAACTCTCTTATACTCTGAATCATCAGGCGAGCCCGCTGTTATTTGCAAATAAGGTTTTCCAGATAAAGTCATAATAACGGAGCCAAAGGTAAAGGCTCCACCGCTACTCGTTACGGAACGGCAAACAGGATTCTTTGCATCATCTTTTGAGCGCAAGGTTTCTTTTATCAACGTATCATCAATACTACTCCTTTCTGAAACTCTGGTTTGAACAGCAGCTAACCGGATGTGACTATTCGTATTCAGTTTTTCAGTTGAAGAGGGACTGAATTTTTTAAACCATGGTTTCACGTCATCATTCACAAGAGGGTGATTGGTGTGGTACACCGTACCATTCGCATTTTTAGGATCATATCTTGCCACTTTATTGGCGGAAGCTTCAAAATCATAAACCTCACCTTGGATGCCAATGATATAATTTTGCCCCGAAGCGTGCGGTACAGTTTGAATAAAATTCAGAAGATCTTTTTTGTTAGTTGAATTGAGAATTCGCCTTATGATAAAGGCTACGGGTAACCCTTTTGGGGAAGCAGTTAATTGCATTAATGTGTTCACACATGTCCCAATACCTGTTTCGTTCATGCCATTTAATACAATGCATCCAGGGTGTGTTAAGATGAGTTGTTCCGGTCGTGTATCAGTTCTTGAAAGACGAATTAAAATTTGATAGCCCTCCGTATATTTCTCGATGTCCATATTTTGCGCAATGTAGCTTGTGCTTCCATTCACGGACGGAATACCCATTCCACTGCAATGGTGATTTTCAAGATTGTTGATGTAAACCCAAAATTCGTCCAGAAGATTTAATACCATGATGTCGTTAAAGGCTTGGCCAGAGCCTTCGGCAATGCCTTTCACTTCAGAATAAAGTTCTGGTGTATATTTTTCAATGGCCTCTGTGAATTGGGCATACTTAAAAAACTCTTTTAAAACCTGATCAGCATCTTTCTTTAGATTGTCGGCTGTATTCTGCTTCATCTTTTTAACAATCTCACCAATTTCAGTTTTTAACATTTTGCCATGTTGTAAGCCTAATGCATAGCCACTGCCCGAAAGAGTAACTTCCCTGATTTCTCTTTTAACAGTTGATTGACTAATTGCTGTTAGTGAGACGAGTAACAGTATGATTATATATATTTTTCTCATGGCATTATTATTTTGTGAGACCATTTCTGATTCGCAGCCATTTAGCTGGCAGGAACAACAAGTACGATTACTCACCAAATTACGAAAGTGAATGGGCTTAACCAATAGCGGTTTAAACCTGATCGCAGAGGAAAAATTATTACCTTTAAAAATAAAATAAGAGGTATGATCGTATACGGTATAAAAAACTGCAACACAGTAAAGTCTGCGTTGGATTGGTTGAAGAAACACAAGGTGGAGTTTGAATTTCATGACTACAAAAAACTCGGCATTACAAAGGCGAAATTGGCTGATTGGAGTAAACAAGCGGGGTGGGCGAGTTTGGTGAATAAGCGCGGCACTACCTGGCGTCAGTTGGATGAAGCAGTTCAAAAAAAAGTAACTTCAGAAAAAGCTGCCATTGACCTGATGATGGAGAAGACGAGTGTAATTAAAAGACCCTTGATCGAAAATAAGGGGAAAGTGATTTTGCTTGGTTTTGACGAAATTGAGTACGGTAAAAAACTGAAGTAATGGGTTTGTTTTCTTTTCTGAAATCGGAGAAACCCGTTTATAAAGATTGGGTTTGGAAATCGAAACCTTTGGCCTGGCGCGGTATGATAACAGAAGCGCTTAAAGTAATTACCAGAGACGAAATTCCTATTGTTCTTTGTTTTTTTGAAGATACCCAAATCGAACTTGAATCCTTTTTGGCAGATTCAAAAGTGCCCTTCTATAGACTTAGTTCAGATGAAATGGGGGAGGCGGCTCAACAGGATAAGGTTGTTTTTGTAAGCAATACAAATTTAATAAGTTCGCCTGCGATCATTGATTTAATCAGAAAGTTTAATGTGCGCGGTAAGGTTTCCTTTTTTTTCGCGGGCCATTATCCTTTGCCGGATACCGAAAATTCAATAGTGAAAAAACTGAAGACAACGTTTCCTCAATCCACCATTGCCTTTTGTTCATCCCTGGATGACCCATCCTTTAAATTATTTAATGCTGATAGGATCATCAAATTGATGGAAAGTTTAGGTATGAAAGAAGAGGACGTAATTGAGCATCCAATGGTAAGTTCGGCCATGAAACGGGCGCGCGAGAAAGTAGCAAGCCAGATCATCAAGGAAACCCCTACACAATCCGAAGCGGAGTGGTTTGCTTTAAATGGTAGGGAGAAGTATAAGTAGCTATTGGATGACGGCCTGGGCTCTTAGATATCGCCTTTATTTGCTTGGTCTATTTTTTCTTTTTTTAATTTACTGTTTTTGTCTTCCTGAAAAACTATTTGAAAATTCTTACTCTACCGTATTAGAAGATCGGGATGGCAAATTGTTAGGCGCAACCATTGCGAACGATGGACAGTGGCGATTCCCCCAAGGAAACCCAATTCCTGAAAAATTTAAAACGGCATTAATTTTATTTGAGGATAAACGATTCTATAAACATGCCGGTGTGGATTTGCGATCGCTTGTACGGGCAACCCGGCAAAATATTAAAGCACAAAAGATTGTAAGTGGTGGGAGTACACTCACCATGCAGGTAATTAGGCTTTCGCGTAAGGGAAAATCACGTTCCTTTTTTGAAAAGTGTATAGAGATTATTCTGGCCACTCGCCTGGAGTGGCGATATTCGAAAGAAGAAATCCTTTCACTCTATTCAGCGCATGCTCCTTTTGGCGGAAATGTTGTTGGGATAGAGGCGGCTTGCTGGCGTTATTTTGGTCGCGATGCTTCCGAACTTAGCTGGTCAGAGGCAGCCCTACTTGCTGTACTACCAAACAATCCATCTCTTATTCATCCCGGAAGAAATCGGGAACAATTAACGGCCAAGCGGGATCGCCTGTTAAAGAGAATGAGAGAGGCCGGAATTATTGATGAACTTACGTTCGAACTTTCTCTTTCTGAAACAATACCAGAAAATCCTCTGGCTCTTCCCCGCAGTGCATTCCATTTATTGGCTCATTCGATTAAGAAAGGACTGGCACAAACTCAAGTTCGGTCAACCCTCACACAGGTAATGCAGGAACGGGTCAGCCAGATCGTAGCCGAGCATCATCGGGCCCTAAAAGCAAATCAGGTATTTAACGCGGCAGCTTTGGTAATGGAAGTTAACACGGGACGTGTGTTGGCTTACGTAGGCAATACGGAAGCGGGACATGAACATGGTGAGCAAGTGGATGTTATTCAGGCGCCCAGAAGTACCGGAAGCATCCTTAAACCATTTTTGTATGCTGCGTTGTTGGATGAGGGCAAAATACTACCTCATACTTTACAACCTGATATACCGACACTCATCAATGGGTTTTCACCAAAAAATTTTACCAAACAACATGATGGCGCAGTACCCGCTGATCAGGCATTGATCCGGTCATTAAATATTCCTGCTGTGTATGAGTTGCGAGACTTTCGATACGAGAAATTTTATGAACTATTAAAAAACATCCAGATTACCACTCTCAATCAGCCACCCGATCATTATGGATTGTCATTGATTCTTGGCGGAGCCGAGGGTACTTTATGGGATATCACCGGGGCTTATGCTTCCATGGCGCGTACACTCAATAATTTTTTTACCACACCCGGTAAGAATCGATATGATAGAAATGATTTTCATTCGCCCCGCTATTTATTAACAGACTCCCTTCAAAGGATAAATTCAGAGGAGAGTTCATGGATAAGTGCGGCTTCCATATATCTGACTTTTAATGTACTAAGCGAAGTTTATCGACCCGGTGAAGAAACCGGGTGGAGAATGTTTAACAGTGCAAAAAAAATTGCCTGGAAAACCGGAACCAGTCATGGCTTACGCGATGGTTGGGCTGTGGGTGTTAATGCCGAGTATGCGGTTGGGGTGTGGGTTGGTAATGCCGATGGAGAAGGTCGTCCGGGTCTTACCGGAACAGAATCGGCAGCACCCATTATGTTTGATATCTTTTCACAACTTCCGGGAAACAGTTGGTTTGAAGAACCCCGGATTGAACTAACAGAAGTAGAAACGTGCACCCAAAGCGGAATGCGTTCAACAGAATGGTGTGATAAGACGGAGATTAGGAGTATCCCGTATGCCGGCTTACAAAGCGCACCGTGCAGCTACCACCGAATAGTTAATCTATCTTCTGATGGAAAGTTTCGTGTTCATGCCAATTGTGAACGGATTAGCAATATGAAATCAGTATCGTGGTTTGTTTTACCCCCCGTTCAGGAGTACTACTATAAATCAAAAAATCTGAGTTATAAACCATTGCCTCCTTTTAGAGAGGATTGTACGAATCCGGCCCTCGTATCGACTATGGATTTAATTTATCCCACTCCCCATGCAAAGATCTTTATACCTAAAACATTAAACGGACAATTAAGCAGTGTAATATTAGAGGCGGCCCATCGGCAGGCGGGAGTTTCTGTTTTCTGGCATTTAGATGGAACATTCTTAGGAATGACAAAAAGTACACACCGTCTTGTTGTTACTCCGGATGCCGGCCAACATACGCTGACATTGATAGACGAACAAGGGAATATTCTACAAACGAGTTTTAGCGTTGTGCAAGGGAAGACGGAAAGAGAGTAAGGCGAGTCGCCTTGGTAATAATATTTTGACTCTGGTAAAATATTATTACCTTCATCACAGATTTGAGGCTGCTTGTTGATTTTTTCAGCTCATGGTTTATTTTTTCGCTACCTATATCAAACATAACCATACCATTATGCAACGTTTTTTATTGCTGTTACTGATCATTTGTCCATTTATCTTGGCAGCTCAGGAGAAACCGCACACCGATCAATCTTTGTATGTTGTCATTGGAGCCTTTGGTGTTCCAAAAAATGCCATTGAGTTTACAGAGAACGCAAACAAGAAAGGCTATACGGCTCAGTTTGAATTGAATCCAAAAAGAAAGCTCTTTTATGTATATGTTTTGCATACAGAGGATAGGAAAGCCGCGATTAATGAATGTATACGTCTGCAGAAGCAATCACCGTATTCAGATACATGGTTGTATTCAGGTTTGTTGGGTGAAAACCCCCAGGTTATTAAAATCAATGAGGCAGAGCGTAAGGAAGCTGTTGAACAATTAGCGGTAACTGAAGTTCTGGAGCCATCGCCTAAAGAGAGCATGGAGGAGAAATTGGATACGGAAGTGAAGAAAGTAGAAGAACGTGTGGTTGCGCAGGAGAAAAAACCCGAGCCGGTGGTTGTCCCGAATCCGGATACCAAATCCTTTATATTCAGGATAACGGCCCTGGCGGATGGGGATACGCTGGCAGGCGATGTGGATGTTTATGATGCCGATGCGGTGAATAAAAATCGTAAGTCAGCTACATATCGGGGGAACGATGCCGTAAATGTAAAGCCCGTTAATAAAACAGGAAACATGGTCTTAGAATGCGAGGTGTTTGGGTACCGCAAAGTACAACTTCCCATCAATTACAATTCTCCTCAGGATACGGATGGTGTAAGTGTGAATGGCGAGCAGGTTACTGTATCCTTTGAATTGGTGAGGCTACAAAAAGGAGACAAAGCAATAATGTTCAATGTGTACTTCTACAAAGACGCGGCCATCATGCGCCCCGAATCGCGCTATGAAGTGGGAAGTTTGTTAGAAATGATGCAGGAAAACCCGAAGTATAAAATCCGGATTCATGGACATACGAATGGAAACGCAGCCGGCAAAATTGTGTCCATGGGCGATAGCAAAAACTTCTTTATGCTAACCAAAGACAATAAAGAGGGACATGGTTCTGCCAAAAAACTATCGGAAGAACGGGCTTTGTTGATTCAACAATACCTGATTGAAAATGGTATCGAAGCCAACCGTATGGAAGTAAAGGCCTGGGGCGGGAAGCAACCTATCTATGAAGTAGATCATGCAGCAGCACATGCCAATGTGCGCGTTGAGATAGAAATACTCGAAAACTAACCTGTTGAAATGATTCATTTTGATCTCTAAAATGATCGTAGCGTTTAAAAATTTGCGGTTTACTTGTGGAAAGTGTTAAATTGGGTGCTATTACCAAAATAATCGGTATGCGAAAACCAACCTACACCCTTCTTTTCTTATTGCAATTCGCGTTTTTTCAGATCTTGGCCCAAACCAAACCGGAGACAAATTATTATGTTGTTATTGGCGTCTTTGCCAAACTCGATAATGCTGTGCGTCTGACAAACCGAGCCAATCAACAAGGATTTAATGCGCAATATGCTATTCATTCCCGACAAAAGTGGAATTATGTTTATCTGCTGCAGACCACTGAAAAGCGTAAAGCGTATGCACTGGCCATTCGTATGCGGGCCGACACAGAGTATAAAGACGCCTGGGTGTTTACAGGTACTTTGGGTGAGGGACAATCTATCGTTGTTCAAGAAAAACCGGTTGAGCCGCCAATAGTAAAACCGGAAGAAAAACCACCGGTGCTTATCGAACCTGTTGAAAAAGACTCTGTAATTGAGCAAAAACCGGTTGAAGTTCCCCCGGTTGTCGAAGAAAAGCCTGTTGTTAAAAAACCAGCTGGTAAACCTTTCATTTTTAAATTAGAAAGTGCGGATGGCACACCGATAACCGGTGAAGTACATGTACAGGAATCGACAAACGCCACCCGGTACCAGGTATTTAAAGCCAACGAAATTGTATACATCGAAGCTCCCCAGAATGCCCGTGGAAATTATGTAGTAGTAACTCAGGCTGCGGGTTTCCAGCCCGTTAATCTTATTCTGGGTTATGAGAACCCAAGCCCGGAAACAGGGCCCGAAGGGGAGGCCGTGATACCCATTGAATTAAGCAAAGTAAAACGGGGCGACTACATCGACTTTACCAACGTGCGGTTCTTCCGTAATTCGTCTATACTGGATCCGGCTGCGCAAAACGAGTTAGATGGCTTAGTAGATTTAATGAAGGAATCGACTGGATACAAGATCAGGATTCATGGCCATTGCAATGGTACAAATGATAAAGAAGGGTCGATTATGGGCACCAGCACAAACTTCTTTGCCTTAGATCCTGGAAAGAACAAAATCGGAAGATTCTCAGCGAAGGAATTAACAAACGAGCGTGCCCAGACAGTTAAAGCCTATCTGGTAAGTCAGGGCATCGAAGCTTCCAGAATAGACACAAAAGGAGAAGGGGGTAAAATACCTTTGTACGCCAGCGGCAGTACACTTGCTCAGTATAATGATCGCGTAGAAATAGAAATTACCAAACGATAAAATTTCGACATTAATACGAGCTTGTCTCAAGCCAGGAATGACATTTCAAATTTTTCTTGACTTTTGACAACCTCGTATTTTTTTACATCGTTATTGCTTTGAGAATATCGTGTTGGGTAATAATGTGTGCTTTATCCTGCTCATCGCGTACAAGCAAAGCCTTATTGTTTTTGTTTAAGAGGGAAGATAGCACATCAAGCGTGCTGTCCAGGGCTACCACCTGCATGGGGTTATCCATAATTTCGCCCACCGATTTGTCCTTTAAAGACGGATCATAAATAATTTTTTCAATAAGCGCTGAGGTAGTTACACTGCCAACAAACTCATTGCCCTCAACCACGGGCAACTGGTCAACGCCTTCTTTATTCATAATGCGGATAGTTTCTCCAATGGTGGCATGCTTTGAGACAGTATGCAAACTGTCTTTGCCATTTCGTCTTGCAATTATTTCGCGGGCAGTGCCATAAATTCTTTCTTCCAAAAAACCATGGTCTTTCATCCACATGTCGTTATAAACTTTATTGAGATAGCGCGTACCATGGTCGGGCAGAAGGATCACCATAACATCCTCTTTTTTCAGATTTTCTTTGGCGTACTCCAGGGCACCATGCAGGGCCGAGCCACTGCTCCATCCTACAAAAAGGCCTTCTTCCCGGGCTAATCTGCGGGCAGCGATTGCGCCATCTTTGTCCGTTACCTTAATAAAGAGATCAATCACATCGAAGTCTACATTTTTAGGCAGAATATCTTCACCAAAGCCTTCGGTGAGGTAAGGATAAATTTCATTTCTATCAAAGACACCCGTCTCTTTATATTTCTTGAACACAGAACCATACGTGTCTATACCAACCGTAATTAAAGAAGAATTCTGCTCTTTGAGATACCGCGCGGTACCGCACATAGAACCACCTGTGCCTACGGTAGCAACATAGTGGGTGATTTTGCCCGCAGTCTGAGTCCAGATTTCCGGTCCGGTAGTTTCATAATGCGCTTTTGCATTGGATGGATTATCGTACTGATTGGGATAAATTGAATTAGGAATTTCTTTGTTGAGTTTTCGTGCGATAGAATAATAAGAACGTGGGTCATCGGGCTCAACATTGGTAGGGCATACAATCACTTCCGCCCCCACGGCACGTAAAATATTTATTTTTTCCTGCGATTGCTTATCAGCCATTGTGAAGATGCACTTGTACCCTTTTGCAACGGCCGTTAAAGCTAGACCCATTCCCGTATTGCCCGATGTTCCCTCGATGATTGTTCCACCTGGTTTTAGTAACCCTGCTTTTTCGGCATCTTCAATCATCTTAAGCGCCATTCTATCTTTTGTAGAGTTACCCGGATTGAAATATTCCACCTTGGCCAGTACTGTGCCTGCAATTCCCTTTGTAACATTTTTTAGCCTCACTATCGGGGTATTGCCGATGGTATCGATGATTGAATTATAAATCATAATCAGTAAAGTTAATGAGGCACAAAAGTACAAAAAATGAAGCTAACGAGGGTTAGGAAATTTAGAAATCAGGCAATTGCCCCGGCTAATAGATAGAGCACGGCCATGCGTATGGCCACTCCGTTTTCTACTTGATCCAGTATAATGGAATTGGGTGAGTCGGCCACATCGCTACTAAGCTCAACGCCACGATTGATAGGCCCCGGATGCATGATGACAATGGGCTTTTTGAGATCATCGAGCGTCTTTTTGGTAATGCCATAATACAAGGAGTACTCTCTGAGCGAAGGGAAATATTTGATTTGCTGTCGTTCGAGTTGTATGCGAAGTACATTGGCAACATCGCACCAAGCCAACGCTTTCTTAACATCTAATTCAATTTGAACGCCTAACGAACCAATGAATTTTGGAAGCAGGGTAGCCGGACCGCAGACCATTACCTGCGCACCTAATTTTTTTAAGGCGAAGATGTTGGACAAGGCAACCCGCGAATGTAAGATGTCGCCAATGATGGCCACTTTCTTTCCTTGAACATCCCCAAGTTTTTCTCGGATGGAATATGTATCCAGCAATGCCTGGGTAGGATGTTCGTGGGTCCCGTCCCCGGCATTAACAATGTTAGCTTTAATATGGTTGGATAGAAAATGGGGTGCGCCAACACTGGCATGCCGCATCACTACCATGTCCACCTTCATGGCTAAAATATTATTGACCGTATCCAACAAGGTTTCTCCTTTTTTGACCGAGCTGTTGGAGGCGGAAAAATTTACAACATCGGCCGAGAGTCGCTTTTCCGCGAGTTCAAAGGAGAGCCGGGTGCGGGTAGAGTTTTCAAAAAAGATATTAGCAATGGTAACATCCCGTAAGGAGGGAACTTTTTTGATGGGCCTGTTTATGACTTCTTTAAAATTATCGGCTGTTTCAAAAATCAATTCAATGTCCTTGGCAGTTATGTTTTTTATACCGAGCAGGTGCCGTTGACTGAGTTTTGACATTGCGTTAGTCCTTTGTATTAATTAACCAAATCCTGTTTTGTTTATGCCCTTGGGCTATTAATTCAACCAATACCCGTTGCGATTCAACCGTGTTAACGTATTTGCCAACATAATCGGCAGCAATGGGCAGGTCTCGGGTATGCGCACGATCTACCAATACCAGTAATTCTACTTTTTCTGGCCGACCAAAGGCAATCATTGCATCCAATGCGGCCCGCACCGTACGACCTGTAAAGAGAACATCGTCTATTAAGATTACATGCTTTCCTTCAATAACAAAGTCAACCCGGGTTTCGCTTGCCTTGGCAGGAGTATCACGCCTTCTAAAATCATCGCGGTAAAAGGTGGCATCCAGATAGCCGAGGGGTACTTCTACTTTAGTGAGTTCGGCCAATCGCTTTTGAATCAACTCGGCCAAGAATATTCCCCGGGGTTGTAACCCAAGGATGACACTATTTTTAAAAGAATCGTGAT
Source organism: Cyclobacteriaceae bacterium (assembly GCA_016787745.1). Classification (GTDB taxonomy): domain Bacteria; phylum Bacteroidota; class Bacteroidia; order Cytophagales; family Cyclobacteriaceae; genus ELB16-189. The sequence goes on along the minus strand of JAEUUB010000096.1, from coordinate 3,873 downwards.
TTTCTATCAGTTGCTCGCAAAGGCGGCTGAGGGTGATATTCAGCAGGTCTGAATCAAGGATGAGTTTCTTCTGCATACGCCTGCGCGAAATTAGCAAAAAGGAATGGTTTTCTATTGATATTTCAGTTTGTTGATAAAAAACACTTTCCGGTAAACGCTTTCTGTTCTTGATCTCGCATTTTGTACTTTTTGTGTACCCGATGCAAAGAAATGATTAGGATACCAATAATTGAGTTTACTGTTTCGGGTGTCTTTTTCTTTTACCATATCCGTTTCGAATTTTGTTTTAACGGGATCTGCACTTTTTCCTTCCAATACCTGATTGGCCATGATAATTTTGGAGCGGATAAGATTATCGTACAGATATAACAGAATGATGCGATCCCCATCAGGCGCGATCTTTACAAGATGCTGGAGTTCAAAAGATTTAACATCGTTAATCTCAAAGCTGTTATCCCATTTTAAGTTTCCGTTTGCATCAAACCCAATTACAATGGCATGCGTGTATTGGTAGCCGTCAAATACCCGATCGCCCCGCATTAAAGGGTTGGCGTAGTGCTGTGAAACACCTAACGCGTTCGGACCTGTATACGTGTAGTGTGGATAGAAGGCTTCGCCTAACATAATGTACTGATTGCCATAAGGAACCACTTCATTTACCAACAACCGATAGTTGAACCTTGTTTTTTTTCCTTTAACCTTTCTGCGTTCAATTCTTTCTTTCACCCGCTTTTCCCTGCGCGCTTTCATGTAATTAAAAAAGTTTTGCAGTTCAGAAAAATTATGATAATTGATTTTGTATTCTCCGGTCTGATTTATTTCGGCCACAAAAATCCCCCGCGAATACTCTCCATTTCGGCTGCCGTACACCCCAGCCACCACTTGCGCATCGCCTGGCATTTTTACCGAACTACCAAAAATTAAATTGCGGTTTACTGTAGGCTCAAGCACAGTAGTTTTTATTAATTCCCCTTCCTCATCGTAGTTACGGATCCAAAGACAACGCTTGTGTTCAAAATTTTTGGCGCTTACAATAATATCGATCGATTCATTTGGGTAAGTCTTGATTTGATTAAGTTCGCCCGGTTCATTAAAAAAACCGGGCAATATTTTTGAACGCTGAGTTTTAAAACTAAAGAAAAGTACCAGTGGCCTGTAGTTGTAATATCCTCCAATAAGCATTCCCTTGCTGGTCACCACAAAATCGGTTGGGGTAAAAGGAATCATATTCTTAATTGTGTACACACTAAAATTGCCATCGGTGGCACGGATGGCAATTACCTGAAAGTCTCCCGAAACATATTTGCCCGATTTAAGAAGAAGGAAAACGAGATTGTCTTTCATTTTAAGATGCGAAATGAGAAGATCCTTTTGGATGGTAATGTAACCGCGCCAGTTTTCGTGTAAGGAGGAATCTATTTTAATCAGCTCAAGCTGGTCCTCTTTTCTTCCGGGAAGTCTACGATGAATAAAGATTCCGTTCTCTTCTAAAGACAAAGCCTCGTAATCCTCACTTGGCTCATTCTCATTGATTATTAACTCAAACCTGTCAAGTTGTTCAACTTGTCCCAGACATGGAACGGTCCACAACAAGAGCAGGAGGAGACTAACGAATTTCAATCTTATTAATGTAGAATACATCTCGGTTTGTGTTCTCTCCTTTGCGTTCATTATTCCGAATTGCTTGATAGCCCCACACATAAAGAACATTCTTGTACCAGAACCGGGTAAAGCCGTTCGAGTCAGCTTCATTCCGGATAACTTCGTTGGGGTTATTAAGCTGCGTATGCAGGGTGTCGGATACAATTGTTCCAGTAGGATCGCCAATCACCAAACGCAGTTCTTTTTCCTTTTTTGACGCTAAGGCTATAATATCCTTGTGGTAAACAAAATCAGAGGTTTGCTCTAAACCATTCAACCTTTTGTCGTCTAATTTAAGCCCATAGTCTTGTTGTAACTTTCCCTGTGTGTCAAAAAGGATAAGGGCTGCATGAAGCATTTTTGACTCGCTGGTTTGTGGGGCATTGTTGTATTGGTATGGAGAGTTGTAGTATCGGCTCATAAAAGGATTGTACCCATACGGAGAGTACCCCGAGGAGTAGGGTGTGCCGTTATTACTCCAGTAGGGATAGGAATTTAAACTTGTTGTTGGAAGATAAACTTCTGTAAGTAAACCAAAGCCCAGCGGCTGCTCCTCTAAGCGGAGAGGCATGACATACGCTTTAAAATCAGGAATTTCGTTTTGTTGATTTGCCTTCACGGACCGGGCCTTTATTTTGGCCAGTTGCTTTGAATTTTGATAATCTAAAAAATGATCAAGCTGACCAAAGTCATAATAGTTTATGGGTTGGTCGGAAAAGGGGTCAACGATAGTTGTATAGATACCACTGGCTTGTTTTGAGTTTCCCACCGTCCAGGTACCAGCAATGAGTAGGTTATCGTTGATTAACGTAGAGGAAATTCCTGAAAGAATCATTTTTTTTGCATCGATTTCCATAGCGTCTTCAAGCAATTGGGCTCCTTGCGCATCAAATGTTTTCAGAATCAGCTTCATCCTTTGCTTGTTGGTTCGGTCGGCAATAACAACATTAAACGTATTGTTAGAATTTATCCTTACATCAAGAAGTTCTGTATCTGTGATAAAGAAACCAGGCACCAGTTTTGTCTTTTCCGAATTTAAGTCATAAAGCAATAGGGCGGGTTCATTATGTATATATCCGCCAAGAGTTATACTATGCGCCAGTGCATTAAAGTGGGTGATGCGGAAGGATACTTCCTGTTTAATAGCATACTGTTTGATTTCCTTCGAACGAATATGAATGGTGTAAAGGATCAACTCACTGGCTTCATGTTCGCCCAATCGAAACAGAATGTAGGATAGATCATCCCTGTATTCATAGCCCACCAATCGGGCTTTCGCTTCCGTCTCAAGTTTCTCAGTCCAGATTTCTTGCAGGGTTGTGTCGAGCCGCATCATCTCCCAAACTCTATTTCCATCACTATACTTTTCGTGATCCTTGATAAGAAGCAAGCCCTCTTCTTTTAGCGATATCACGATGTATTCAGCATCGTTGCCTTTTTGTTCAAATTCAATACGGGCGGTTTGTCTGGCCTGGGCTAGTATTTTTTGAGGGCAGCAGAATATGGCTCCCAGTATTATCTCCAGGATAACTATTTTGTTAATAAGGGTTATCCGTCTATTCATTTTGAAAATCTATTCACTCAATGCAACAATCCAATCAAATTCCTCGCTTTTTACGGGTTGTACCGATAATCTCGAATTTCTTACCAACACCATGTTGGTGAAACGTTTGTCGTTTTTAATCGTGCCAAGTTCAACCGGAGATTTTAGCTTCTTTACCGGTTTAATGTCTACCACAACCCAATCTTTATCCTTCGGGTCAGGATAGTATTCTCTTGTAATTTCAGCAATGCCTATAACCGCTTTATCATCCATGCTGTGGTAGATAAAAGCGTGGTCTCCTTTTTTCATAGCTTTCAGGTTATTGCGCGCCTGAAAATTGCGAACACCGTCCCACACGGCCTTTTTATCTTTCACCAAGTCATCCCACGAAAATGTGCTGGGTTCTGTCTTTAATAACCAGTAATTCATAGTAATTGTTATTTACTTTAAACGATGTTATGTGTTTGAAAGTAACTAAAATAGCGAATTGTATTCGTATTTTTCGGGAGTTTGCTATAAATGAGCCTCATGAAAATTCTGATCATCCGGTTTTCCTCAATTGGTGATATTGTTTTGACCACGCCCGTGGTTCGGGTTTTAAAAACACAAGTAACAGATGCTGAGGTTCATTATGTTACCAAAGCCCGGTATCAAAGCATCCTGCAGTCAAATCCTTACATTGATAAGAT
>JAEUUB010000390.1 GCA_016787745.1 Cyclobacteriaceae bacterium | reverse complement strand
ATGGTGTGGAATATTCTATTTGTTCAGGGGCAAGATATAATTCAACTTAAGAACGGAGACGAACTGCACGGAGAAATAAAAAATCTCAATAAAAGTATTCTGACTATTGAAACAGATTATTCTGATATTGATTTTTCCATTGACTGGGATGAGGTGAGTAAGATTAACAGCACGCGGAATTTTAACATTTTCTTAAGCAGCCGCGAAAAAGTTTTTGGCACCATCCGATATTCAGATAAAGAAGGATATGCGCGGGTATCCGGTGACGAATTTCCTGAGCAAGAAATGGAACTGGATCGGATCGTAATGGCAAACCCGATTAAAGATTCCTTTAAAGATCGATTTACGGCAAGCATAAGTGCGGGGCTCACCTTAACGAAGGCGAACAATGCAAAACAGTTTTCGTTGCGAACGTCTTCCTCGTATATAGCTAAAAACTGGAAAGTAAGTGGGTATTATAATCAGGTAAACGATATACAGGATGAAGCCGCGGCTATACGCAGAATGGATGCCGGAGCAAATTTTAATTATTTGTTTTATAAGAATTGGTTTGGAGCAATCCATGCCGATTTTTTGAGTAATACCGAGCAAGAGATTGAGTTGCGCAGTACACAAACACTGGCCATCGGAAATTTACTTGTCCGCAGCAATAAACTGTATTTATCAGGCAGCGGAGGGATTAGCTTTAACCGCGAAGACTATTTAAACGAAGAAAATGTTTTACACTCGGAAGAAGCATTTTTTGGTGTTGAGTTTAACGCTTATGATATTGGAGATCTTAGTTTTCTGACAAAACTAGGGTACTATAGAAGTTTAACGGAAGATAATCGTAACCGCGTTAATCTTTCCACAGATGTTAAATACGAATTCCCCTACGATCTTTTTATTAAGGTGGGGTACACCTTAAACTTTGACAGTAAACCTCCTAACGAGGGCTCGCGCGATGACTATGTTTTTCAAACTACCTTTGGCTGGGAGTTTTAGGTTTTGATTTCATGGGTATGGAACGCTTCGAATATTTTATTCTTAGGATAGACAGTCCGTAATCTTTTCTCTTTAGTAGCCCCTTTCTTTTAAAAAGGCAGCAAGGGCAAGTACATCATCCGTATTTAAGATATCAACGCGAAGCTCGATTAATCTTTTCCAGGATTCGGGGAAATCAGGAATTGCCCAAAACCGGAAGGGCTTATTCATGGCATGCGCATCTTCTATAACCTGTTTAATTTTTTGTTCTTCTACTGTTGATAGTTCGCCTTTTCCGTTCCAGGTCGAGTAACTATTGAAGTTTGCGCTCACCAAACGTATACGACTTTGCTGTTCGGGTGTATAGGAGATACCCGGTCGGCCATCAAAGTGTATATAATCCGGGTAATCGCGCCAAAGTTCGGGAATGGGCATATTTCCGCTTACTGTGATCAATAGCGTTTTGGATTCAATCAGCCTCGTATACTTTTGTAGCTCAGTGACCAACAGGTTCAGGGTTGCAACTCCTTCGGTTTTCAGGTCAATCATTAAGGTTAATGATTTCTCTCTATCCGCATACGCGTTGCCATTATTTTTCTCGACTAAGGTATTGAGTGGATTCAGATAAAGAGTTTCCAGGGTTTTGCCTTTTTGAATTTGCTTGTTCTCATGCGCAACAAAAAGATCTCCTTCTTTCAAAAAGACATCGGCTTCGATAAACCCTACCTGTGTGTTGTAGGCAATTTGAAAGGGTATTGGTTTTTCATAATCGTTGTGTGCAAAAATCGCTGCCGAGGTATAGAGCTGGGCCGGGCATGCCTGCCACAAAAACATAAATAGAGATAGATATCGAATCATTAAAATTAGCTTACCAAAAAACGGTGTAAAGCGCAGTTAAAATTCCAAGTATAATTATTGAGTAAATAGCAAAGGCTGGAGTGATCCGAAACATATCTTTGCTTACCTCTACTTTATTACTGGTTTCTTTTTTAATCAGGCTCATCACTATCATCACCCCTACAATCACAACAAACGTAATGGACATTCTATCAAGAAAGGGATAATCCGGAAAGGCACCGTTTGTAAGCGTAGGCAGAAATTTTAAGACAGTAGAGATCGGGATGGTTAACAGGGCGCCTGCCATGGCCGCGGCTGAAGTAGTTCGCTTCCAAAAAATTCCCAAGAGAAAAATTGCCAGAACGCCTGGCGAAATAAAACCCACATACTCCTGTATAAATTGGTAAGCCTGATCAAGTGTTTTTAAAGCAGGAGCAACAAGGGCCGCCAACCCCATCGAAACAATTACCGCCCAGCGACCAATCCGTACAAGTTTTCGCTCGCTGGCATTTTTATTAATAAACTTTTTATAGATATCTAACGAGAAAATAGTTGAGATGCTGTTGGCCTTGCCAGCCAAAGAAGCAACGACAGCGGCTGTTAAAGCGGCAAAGGCAACTCCTTTTAATCCAATAGGAAGCAAATTCATGAGTGTAGGGTAGGCATGATCGGGTTTTATTATTCCGGCTTCATTCATCATTTCTTGCTGAAACAACCCTTGCTGGTGCAGCACATACATAGCGATGCCAGGCAGCACTGCTATAACGGGAATCAGTAATTTTAGGAAGGCCGCAAAGAGAAGTCCGTTGCGGGCAGTTTTTAAATCAGCTCCTAAGGCGCGTTGCACAATGTATTGATTGCAACCCCAATAACTGAGATTGTTTATCCACATGCCCCCCAAAAGCACAGATAAGCCCGGAAGATCTTTGTAGTAGACATGATCTTTATCAAAGATCATGTGCAGGTGGGTGTCAGCCTTTTCTTTTAATAACGAGAGTCCTTTAAAAACATCGTTGCCATAACCAAATTCCTTGGATAAAAGAGTTAACGAAAGATAGGCCGTAACCAATCCGCCCAAAAGCAGAACGGCCACCTGAATAACATCGGTATACCCAATTACCTTCATGCCACCCAGCGTAACGACTATGGCAAATACACTCAATCCAACAATACACCATTCGAAGGAGATGGTAGAGATAGAAGTAATGGCAATGGCACCGAGATAAATAATGGAAGTTAGGTTAACAAAAATGTATACGAGCAACCAAAAGACGGTCATCACGGTGCTTACTCCCTGATTATACCGCTGCGCCAGAAATTGTGGCATGGTATAAATCTTATTTTTAAGGTAAACCGGAATAAGAAAAACGGCAACGATAATCAGGGTAGCGGCTGCCATCCATTCGTAGGTAGAAATAGCAAGCCCTAAAGCAAAGCCCGAACCTGACATACCAATGAAATGCTCGGCAGAAATGTTGGAGGCAATTAAGGAAGCCCCAATGGCCCACCAGGTAAGGGAACCTTCGGCCAGAAAAAAATCTTTAGAATCGGGAGTGGCGCTTTTCTTTTTTTGATAGACATAGTATCCGTAGGCGGAGACGGCAACAAAGTATAGAAGGAAAACAATGTAATCAGCCGTGTGAAGATTGTGCATCTACGCGCTTCAGAATTTCAGAGTTGCTGGTAAATACCTGGCCACCAAATCTTCGTAATAGGGTTTCAGCGTTTTCCAGTCGGGCGGAATTGGGTTTTTGGAATACAGATCGTAGGGATTGAAAAGCTTTACAGCCTTAAACATTTCACGATCATGCGCATCCATCAGGTGATCGTATGCGTGTTCGCGATGTTGCGCATAAAAGGAATGGTACCGCAGCATATATAATCCTTCTTCGGGCATCTTTCCTTTTACCATGTGATAGACATATTCATCGTGACCCCACGACATGGTTACGTTTCTTAACCCGCAATTGGGTTCGTACACTCCGTACTTGGTGTTGTAATCCGGATTTGTACTGTCAGGATTATTGCTGAAAAATTCGGGGTAAACAATTTTATCGGAATACGCGCATCCTACCGGAAACGTATCGCCCACCACAGCCCACTGGGGTTCACCAAATAAACAAAGCACTTTACCCATATCGTGCACCAGACCGACCAGCACCATCCAATCGGGATGTCCGTCTTTGCGAATGGCTTCTGAGGTTTGAAGTAAATGCTGCCATTGATCCAAATCAGTATCCGGATCGGAATCATCGACCAACTGATTTAAAAAATTAAAGGCTTCCCAAATGGGCATTTCTTTCTTGTTGAAAGAAAGAAATTCTTCGCGTTTCTTTTTAACAAAATCAAAAGTTTGGTATGTGTGATTGAGCCGATAGAATTCACGCACGGTATCGCGTTCGGGATTATCGTAGTTTCTATATTCTTCAGTAGCTTTTGATGTTGCTATTTTTTCAGGATCAGGATATCTTCTCAGTAAATCTTCCTCCCATTCATCCAGATTTTTTAAGGGTCCTTCCACTTGATTTTTCATACCATCTCACTCGTAAATTGTCTACTAAGGTGGTAAAAAAATCTGACATT
>JAEUUB010000357.1 GCA_016787745.1 Cyclobacteriaceae bacterium | reverse complement strand
TTTTGAGACAGCCTCAGCTAAGATCCCTTGACTAGTTGCAAGATGAAATTTTTTCTACAAATCATTCCGATTTTTTATTCCTTTGGTTTTAAATCTATGTTACCGATTTATGAAAACGATTGAGTATTGGATAAATCATCTCGAATTATTGCCACACCCGGAAGGAGGTTTTTTTAAGGAAACCTATCGCGCGACTGAAACGATTGGTGAATTGCCTGAAAGATTTGATGGCAAACGTAATTTCTCTACCGCTATTTACTTCCTGCTTCGCTCTCAAGATCGATCAGTATTTCATCGAATTAAATCAGATGAACTCTGGCATTTCTATCAGGGCACCACACTCCATATTTATGTACTAACTGATCAAGGATTAAAGCTTCATAAGTTAGGCTCGAATCCCGACCAAGGTGAATCGTTACAAGTACTGATTCCTGCTACCTGTTGGTTTGGTGCCCACGTAGAAAAACCAAACAGCTTTGCGCTATGTGGCTGCACCGTTTCACCAGGTTTCGACTTTCAGGATTTTGAAATGGCTAACCGAAATGAATTATTAAAAAAATATCCCGGGCACGAGAAGGAGATCATCCAACTTACCCAGGATAGTTGAAGGAAGAAAAATTATTTCTTTGTGCCTTTGTCGTAGATCACTACACCCGTAGCCACAAATTCAATTTCTTGTTTCGGCTCAGTAATAGCATTGATCTCTGCTTCTGTTTTTCCATCATCTTCTGCAAAGTGACGCAGCGTGGCTACATCTGTAACTTTGCGCTTAGCCACTCCTGAAAAGACAACCTCTTTTCCATCAGCACCTTCGGTGGGCACAAAAAAACCATAGTCTTTAAAAGTTACACGAGTAGCAACTCCGTTCTCATCTTGAACCGTCATCCAGCAGCCTTTCTTTGCACACGTTTTTTCAATCGTTCCCTTCAAGGTTAGGATTACTGAATCTTTGTCTGCTACCTGCTCTTGTAAACTCGCTAACGAAAACGCACCGTCTGTAGTAATTGCCTCCCCGTAGGTGTTAGCTATTACTTCGGGCTTATTCGCACAAGCAAATACCAGTGTTATTATAATAAGTAAAGTCAATAGTTGTTTCATAGTAATTTAATAAGAAGACAAAAATAAGCCTTAGCGGTGAATCAGCAATTTGTGCCTGAATAATATCTTATCGACATAAAAACTAAGGATGTAAATTCCAACCGGAAGGTTTATAACATTTACGAGGGTAGATTCATTAGTGTGTTCGCCCGGTAAAATCCATGATTGTCCAATTGGATCAATCAGGGTAACGGATGATATATCCAGATTGCGAATATACAACCAGTCTTTAGCGGGGTTTGGATAGGCAATGTCTCCGGTTTCTTCTGAACCTAGAATAGGACTGAAGACAGCCGTATAAGTAATGTCTTCCGTGGGAGTTGCAAGTAATTGTATAACCTCGCCACCATGCAGCCAGGTAGAGAATTGATACCCAATGTTGTTCAACGATTGAAGTCTGTAGGTTCCTATTTCTCGTTTTATCCCTTCAACACTTTCAATAGAAATGGGTGTGGTTTTGGGTTGACCATCAATGGTAATCTGCAATCCTGAAGGGTCTGTATTAAAATTTAATATTGATTTCCTGGGCAGCACATCAACAGAATCTTTTCCGATACTGCCTTTCGAATCGGTTACAGATAGAATAATGCGATACCAAACGTTGGCCGATGTTTCTCCCTGATCAGGAATTTCGAAAGTACCGGAACTGATGCCCATGCGGGGTGGTTCATCGTGCTTATGCGTATCATGGTGAAAATTTATTTGCCAACTCATCGCATTTGCGGCAAGAGAACCATCTTCTGCATCAGTTCCGGACCCTGAAAACGAAATAGTTGTACCGGCAACATAGGTTGAATTTTCACCAGGAGTAATAATATTCGCCACAGGTTTTGTGTTTGCCAGCACGGTAAGTGTTGCTGAATTACTTGCTGCCTGGCCTGCCGTATTGGTAACTACTACTTTATAGTTTCCGGCATCAGCTAGTTGTACGCTTTGGATTGTGTAGGTTGATTGATTTGCATTTTGTATTGGAGCATCATTTTTTAGCCATTGATATTGAAGTGGATTAGTGCCCGAAGCCGTTACTGAAAATGTAACAGATTCATCTACTGATTTTGTGACAGATGCGGGATGCGTGTTTACCGTTGGCGCACTGGAACTTGAAGACGTAATTTTATATAGTGCGCTGGCTCCGCGACTTAAATAATATAAGTTTCCATCGCGGCCTGTGGTAAGACTTACACTTGAGCCTCCAACATTTGATGCAAACAAGGTAGTACTTGGAGTACCTGATAAATCAAGTGAGTAGATCCAATTGCTGCAATAATCCTGATAGAAGAAATTGCC
>JAEUUB010000292.1 GCA_016787745.1 Cyclobacteriaceae bacterium | reverse complement strand
ACAGCCGGTGCGTGGATGGGCGGAACCATTGATACTACCGGGGCCGTAGTGGCGGCCGGAAATATGCTGGGCGAAGAGGGATTAAAATATGCAACGGTGGTAAAGTTTTCGCAAAATGTTTTGTTGGGTCTGGCTGCCTTTGCAATCTCTGTGTACTGGACCTATACCAAAAAGGAAGGCACCGAAAAACCCACCGCTAAAATGATTTGGGATCGGTTTCCAAAATTTGTGTTGGGCTTTATCGCAGCTTCGCTCATTTTTTCTTTTGCCTTGCCGGTTGATTGGGTGAGCACCTTAAAATCGCCACTAAAAAATATTCAAACTTTCTGGTTCGCGCTGGCCTTTACCTGTATTGGATTAGAAACCCGTTTTGCCGACTTATTTAATAAGGGTTCCGGCAAACCGGCCTTTGTTTTTTTAACCGCGCAGGTATTCAACATACTTCTTACCCTGCTGGTTGCGTGGATGATCTTCGGATAGCCACCCGCAATTAAATCCTGATTACAGAAGCGGTTGGCTTTTCCCCCTTCGTTTTTCTTATCTTGAAGCTTCGCAGCTAAAATCTTTTCCTATGAAAACACTCCGACTCTATCCCTTTTTGTGTGCCCTCCTTTTTTCCTTACCCGCCTTCTCGCAAGGCACCATGCTGCTGCGGCAGCCTACGGTAAGCAACACCGAAATTGTTTTTGTGTACGCCAATGATTTATGGATTGTAAGTAAAGAGGGAGGCGATGCGCGCAGGCTAACCAGCAACGAAGGCGCAGAAAGCAATCCGCATTTTTCGCCTGACGGAAAACTGATTGCCTTTACCGGACAGTACGATGGAAACACCGATGTGTACCTGATTCCTGCCGAAGGCGGCCAACCCACGCGACTTACCTGGCATCCCGGTGCCGATCAGGTTACGGGCTGGACTCCCGAGGGGGAATCTGTTCTATTTGCTACCAGCCGCGAGGGAGTATTGCCTACCCGGGAATCAAGAATTTATAAGATCAATAAAAAAGGCGGCCTGGAAGAAGCGCTGCCTATCCCAAGGGCTGTGGCCGGAGAAATTTCGGAAGACGGAAAACTAATCGCCTATCAACAGATTGGTTTCTGGGATCCTGAGTGGCGCAACTACCGGGGCGGCCAGGCCAAGCCAATCTGGATTGTTGACCTGAAAAACTTTTCGTTGAAGATGACCCCGCAAACCGATAACGAACGCCACACCGATCCGGTATGGTTAAACAACGTTGTGTATTATCTGTCGGAGCGGGATTTCGCCAACAATGTATGGTCTTTTAATCCGGCCACGAACGAATCAAAACAATTAACATTTCATACCGACTTCGATGCAAAAAGTCTGGATGCCGGAGGCGGACAAATTGTGTATGAGCAAGGTGGGTATTTACATGTATTGAATCCGGCAAACGGACAAACAAAAAAATTAACCATCAACGTGCGGGGCGATTTTCATTGGGCCCGCGCCCGCTGGCAAGACGTAAAGCCTACCGCACTCCTCAATGCTTCCCTTTCTCCTTCAGGGCAACGGGCCTTGTTTGAATACCGGGGCGAAATTTTTACAGTTCCCAAAGAGAAAGGCGACTGGCGCAACATCACAAACTCATCGGGTGCGGCCGACCGCTATCCCGCGTGGTCGCCCGATGGAAAACGCATTGCCTGGTTTAGCGATGCCAGTGGCGAATATCAATTGATGATTGCCGATCAGGAAGGCCTTGAAAAACCAAAAGCCATTGCTATCCCTAACCCTACTTTTTTCTTTTACCCCGCGTGGTCGCCCGATAACAAATACATTGCTTTTACCGATACCGATTACAATTTGTGGTACACCGATGTAAACACCGGAGCAACCAAAAAAGCGGACACCGAACGCTACGCGCACCCCAACCGCTCGATGAATCCTGTGTGGTCGCCCGATAGCAAATGGATTGCATATTCGCGATTGATTGACAGTCATTATAAAGTAATAAAAGCGCACAATGTAGAAACCGGACAAAACCTGCAACTCACCGATGGGATGGCCGATGCTATCTCGCCCGTATGGGATGCCAGCGGAAAGTATTTATACTTTCTGGCCAGCACCAATTATGGATTGAATACCGGCTGGCTCGATATGAGTTCGTACGATCGCCCGATAACCCGCGCATTGTATTTACTTGTGCTTAACAAAGACGAAGCCTCGCCTCTGCTGCCGCGCAGCGATGAAGAAAAAGAAAAACCGAAAGAGGAGACTGCCGGCAAAACCGGAAAGGAAAGCAGCGCTACACCGGTGGTAAAAATTGATATGGATGGAATAGCACAGCGCATTCTTGCGGTAGACATTCCCCTGAGAAATTACGAAGGATTGGTTGAAGGCCCTGAGAATTATGTTTTCTATCTCGAGAGTGTTCCCAATCAGCAAGGCGCTACCGTGCATCGCTATAATTTTAAAGATCGTAAAGCAGAAATGTATCTTTCTCCGGTTAACGATATAGCCGTTAGCCACGATCGCAAACAATTACTTTATCGCAGCAACGGCACCTGGGGAATACTGGGAACCACTGACACCGGAAAAAAAGCAGGCGATGGAAAATTAGAATCGCTGGCTTCGCTTAAAGTAAAAATCGATCCGCGCGAAGAGTGGAAACAGATTTTCCGCGAAGGCTGGCGCTACCAGCGCGACTTCCTTTACGTAAACAATACCCATGGCGCACCGTGGAACGATGTGTACAAATGGTATAGCCCCTGGGTGGAACACGTGCAGCACCGCACCGACTTAAATTACATTGTTGATATTCTGGGAGGTGAAGTAGCGGTAGGCCATAGCTACACCAGCGGTGGCGATTTTCCACAAATAGAAACTGTGCCCGTTGGTTTGTTGGGTGCCGACTACGAAGTGGACAAGGGCACGTATCGGTTTAAAAAAATCTTTACAGGCGAAAGCTGGAATCCTGAATTAAAAGCTCCGCTGCGCGAACCGGGCATCGGTATAAAAGAAGGCGATTATCTGTTGGAAGTAAATGGCGTTGCTATTTCTGCTACAGAAAATCTTTACAAATATTTTGAAGGCACGGCCGACCGCCAAACAAAAATCAGGGTAAACAG
>JAEUUB010000231.1 GCA_016787745.1 Cyclobacteriaceae bacterium | reverse complement strand
CCCGAACTGTGGAAGCACGAGCCTAAGGAAAATTGGGTGCCATTTACAAAAAAACTTATCTCTGATATTAATTCGTTTACCTTCATTGAAACCGAGGGTAAAAAACTCACCCTTAAACAACTCGATGCGCAAGGGGTTGTTTTTGATCAGATCATAATGACCAAATAGTATACAAAATTTTTATTTGAAATTTACCTGGAACATGCCTGTGTTCTCGGTCGCTTTGGGCAACTGAAGCAATCCCACATAGTCCAACTGAAATCGTTTCGGATACAAGGCAAGTACCGCGGCAAAAGCAATACTGCTGCAAATACTTCCCGGAGTAGCAAACTGGCTTATCGCTTTAGCCGACTCCAAATTATGATCATTAGCTGCATCATTAATGTACACGGGTGCCGTATGCAGCCCTACCCGGATGGGCTTAACAGATTTAAAAGGAGCTGTGGTAGTCCATGCAGATCGTACTACATCCATTAATCCGATTTCAGTTTCCAATCCTATTGTAATTGAATTCTCACTTTCCTCATAAATTTTATAGGCGAGTTGCTCTTCACCCGAAAGGGACTTAATCGTTTTTTCCATTTTCTCCTTTTCCATAGATAGGAGATCAGTCATATCAATGCAGGCCAAAAATAAAACGGGTCGGTTTATAATAAGGGTTTGCGCTACTTTAGGTATTGAAATATCTGACTTTATAACACTCTCAGGGCTATATAAAACATCCGGGTTGATGTTGGTATGCCGTTGGGAAAAAGGCCACAATTGAATAGTGTCGCGCGTTCCTCCTTCTCTCCTTTTCATATCAAGTTCCGAAAGAACCGTTAGCAAATAAGGTTCCTGATGAAATGTTTGGCTGCGTAAAATGGCGGCACCAAAAATTACTTTTCCTAAAAGGGAAAACAAATCATCATTCCCTCCATAATGATCATGAGTGATAAATGTATTTGGATATTTAGAATGCAAGGCTTCAAACCGATTCACCCATTGTTCTCCAGCAAAGCCAAGACTGGTATGAACAAAGTCATGCTTATTGAAAGGCATAAGAATATGCACCTCACCGCCTTCTTCCAACATTGCTTCAGCAAATAGAATATCGGCCCCGCAAGCCAGCGAACAATAGCCTATGCTGGCTTGCAAAGTTCGGATAGCCGCCTTAATAAAATCCTTTACCTTGCCTTCAATGCTGGCCGGGAACCGGGGTATCTTGCGATCAGGGGCATCGATCATGTGGCCGGCAAAAGCCAACACCGTGGGAGGAGCAAAAATGCGAAGTATTTCTTTCGCTACAGGGATGTAATGATTGAGAAGCCAAAGTTGATTGTGGATACTCAACACTTTTCCCCAATCATTGCCCACAAGCTTGCGGGCTTTAATATAGTATTCGACTGCCCGATCTCTGTTTTTGTTTAGCAGATAGGCTTCCCCCAAGGTCGCTAATTCCCAAAGTGATGTTGCCTTACTCTCTAGTTTTGAAATTACACGAGTAGCAATCTCGCGACCTTGCACCGCCCGACCTGCAATGGCCGACATGGTTGCGGCATTAATTCCTGTATAGTAATTCCCTGTTACCTCAAAATTCTTTGCATAGGTATCGCGCGAAAGAATGGCATATTTAGAATCCTGTAGCTTTCTAAACAAGTCTTTATATACCCCTCCTAATATTCCAGCTGTCTCCGGGTCCTCGGGATTTCTTCGATAGGCCAAATCAAGGTGGGGCAATGCCTGCTCCGGAGACCCTGACTTAGATAAGCTTATCGCTAGCAATTGATCTACACGCAAATGATCCACGAGCGGATCATCTTTAAGGCGAATAGCGAATTCGCGCGCCTCCAGGTATCGGCCGTGGTTAACTAAGCTTTCAAGATGCGAAAGAGATTCGGGCACGTAAGTTAAAATTGAAAGTGTTGATCAAGTTTGTACAATAATTCTCAAGATAAATATTTTATCCCAATTGGAATTCGGGGATTATTTCCCCTCCAAAAACTTTTTGTATGCCTGCTCGAATTCTATGGGGTCGGTGTTGGTTTTGTCTTGTTGCCATTGGTTTACAACCTTAACGTAGCCATTGGGCAAGGAACCATTGTAGAGCGGAGGAAGAAGGTGTGCTGCGTTGAGTAGAAAGTAAAGTGACGCGAGCGTAAAGAAAATCAATTGAATACCCGACTTATTACGAAACTGAATTACCTTTTTCCAGGCACTGGTTTCTTCTCCATTTAAAATTACCCAACCCTTCCACCAGCCAAATACTACGAAAACCGCCTGGCAAGCCAAGGCCAATGAAATCGCGATCCACGCTCTATTCTCAGGTAAATAATAACTTGCTATGTAGAGCAATATCGCCACGAAGTACAACACAATACTGCCTTTTACTTTTAGCGGTGTTGCTTTGGCGTAGTGCCACGCACGAATCAAATGATAACCGTTCACACCAAATAACAGCGCGAACAAAACAATCTTAAGCAACGAGTCATACTGAATTTCCACAGAAATTCCATGAAGAAAATAAAGCAAGCACAGCCCACTAAGGGCTACGAGTTCCATCGCCAAACTGACTTTATAGAATTTGGTCATTTCTTCCTCCTTGGGTAGCAACAACACCAACTCAAATAAAAACACAAGCCCAAAGCCAAGTGCCACATAACTCATTAACAAGATACCATAGCTATTCAATGCCATGGCAGCAAACGAACCCATCACCAGTAATAGCAGCAATAGGTAATATAGGATAATATTCTTTCTCATTATTTTTCTTTTTTCATTCTCTGAGACCTATAAGGTTTGCTAAATCTCTAAAAATAAAAACCTTATAAGTCTCAATCTCAAAGTTATTTCTTATCATGCTCCAATTCCCATAAAATAATTAAATGGCCACAATAGTGATTCGTCCATCCCTGCCCAGCCCTCAGTTTTGCTTTGGGAGCGCGCAATCTGGCTGAGAATAGAAAAATAACACTGCAATTCTTCGTCTTCGGTAAGTGTGGCCGGCATGGTGGTGAGGGCTGTGTAATAGTTACCGTCTGTGGCCGTTCCCAGGATCATTCCCGTAATGCCTCGCACCCGCGAACGTTCAATCAATTCTTTGATGTAGCTTTTGGATAGTTTATTCACCCGATCACCGCCCACTTTACCCAAAACGTAAATCGTAAAGCGTCTGGCATCCAATTCATCATACAGTAAGCCATTGTATTGATTGTAATCGACTCGTTCCATGGTTTTGAAAGCGGAATCCAAAAACACAAACGCAGCAGGAATGTAGTTATCGTACAAACCGTTGGCTGCAGCCGAATAGAAAAATGCCCTTTGGTAGGGATCATACTTCTTAATGATTTCCATCGACTCATTTGCATGGCCCGCCACAGCTAAATGCGTGCTCAGGTCAATCATCGCATTGACAAAATAGGTCTGACTCACATACTCGTATTTGTTTCCAGAGTTGAGCAATTTTTCTTTATCCAGTTTTGCAGTATAACTAAGCCCCTTCTCAATATCTCCCTTATCAAAACTTCGATTGGCAAGCAAGAGATAAGGTAAATTTTTGTCAAAGCTCTTTCCAGTTGGAGACGAGTCAACAAAATCTATAATTTGTTTCAATAATATATCGCTTATTTCAAAATCATTTTTAAAATAGCCGGTGGCTTCCCCGTTGCGCATGTAGAAATAAACTTCTGTAGATGTTGAAATCCACTCGTGCAACAACTCAATACTTTCCGGGGTATTGTAAAATTCTTTCAACCAGCCTTTACGCAAGGCATGGTCCACAAACACATCGGTATTGTATCGATCTGCAAAAAAGCCATCGCGATAGTCGGGGTACAGAAAAACCAGTTTGCGCGGAGACTGAATGGTACGAACACCATCACTCAGGTATCGATAGTTGACCGCCACTTTTCCGGCCAGGTGTTCCTCACTCACTTGCTTGAAATAGTTCCACGCCTTGTCCAGCCACTCGTCCATTTGTTTTTGATCTACGGACAAACCGCGATCGTACAGGTACTTACTATACAAAATCGCTACGCGCTTATGGTGCATGGCCAATAGGTAGTTGCGTTCGTTTGGGTCTTTTACCTCTTTCGCCAATCGCTCATATTCATTGGCAATTGCAAAAAATTGGTCTCGCTTGCCAAGCCCGAGATTGATGTGAAAATAGCCTGTGTTGGAGCGTGTATAGTTTTTAATCAAGTTGATACCAAACAGGCCCGGGATGTAGCCCGAGCGAATTACCGTATTGCGGTACACGGTCAGCGGGTCATCCGAGGGATAGTGCGCGACCAGCCATTTGGATATGGGTGTCGTTGCATCGGCATGGTTGTATTGATAGAGATAACCCAACACATTGTTGTAGTTGTTAAACAAGCTGCTACGGAAGTACGCCTCCGGCAACTGCTCAAAGCATTGTATAATTCCCACGGCATCCCCCGCGGCTGCGTACAGCGAAGCCAGGGTATGATAGCCACCATTATAGTCGCTGGGTATACGCCCGTTGGCTTCATAGTTTCCTTTTACGTAATAGTGATTAAAGACTTTTTTGGATGCGGAATCAACAAAGGGCGAAACCTTAGTTAACATTTTATTAATATCTGTAGCTGTAGGTTTGCCAAAAGTCAACCACAACTGCAAGGCCAGGTTAAGTTCCGTGGGCACAAATTGTTTGTACGAGGCGTGAGAGGAAAAGAAATATTCAATTAACTGATGTTGAAGTTGAGCCACGGTTGGGATTACTTCCTCTGCCACGCGCACCGATGGGTTATAGTATTCATCGTAGGCCAACAACAACAAAAACTGATTTTGTTGTTCTATTAAAAAAGTAGCGCCTTCTTGGCCATTGCCGGTATAGCTTTTCAACTCACTTACAATCCGATCCATCAATTCCGTTTTCAACGGCAGGGCGCTGTACTTGTCAAAATACAGAAGCAACCGATAAGCAGCAACGGAAAGTTCTATCCGCTGTTTGGCGCTGGTGAGTCCAGAAAGGTAATCGAGTAAACTTCCGTTCTTGAGGCGTTCTTCCACTAACAGGTAGGTAGCTTTGCTGATATCGCTCACTTCTTTAGATTCCAGCAAATGATGCGCCTTGTCCATCACCAAACTTTCCACGCTGCTATTTGTTTTTCGCTGTGCATCATACCAGTAGAAGCCTGTCATTAAAACCATTGCCAATAAGGCAACGCCCACTGCTATTCTGCGCGCACCATATTTCATAAACGCTCGGGTCACCATCACTTTGCTGGCACTGCGTTTGATAAACTCTTTCGTATCGGCCAGCAACGATTCTGATTGTTGCAACGATTGTTGCGGATCATTTTTGATTTCAGAATACCGGTCGATCCAATACCGGTTAGGTTTGCACTGGTTGTACCAATTTTCGAAATACGTAAGGGGCCCCAGTGGTAGCAGGAAGCCCGAACTTTTGCCGCTGTCTTTCCAGCGCAGCAATTGTTTCTTGAAATCGAGGAACGTGGTATAAAACTCAAACTCCTGGTTAGCCCACTTGTTCAATAATCCCCAGTTGCGGATAAGCGCTTCGTGCGTGATATCCAATACACTGTCGGATGCTAGTTGCCGGGTTGCTTGTTCTTCTGTTTTATAGGGCCGGATGAACGAGTTGTTGCTTTCACGAAAAAGGTTTAGCACTGCCCCCACCACCCCAATAGTTAGGTTGGGTTGGTTGATGATGTTGGTGATTTCGGCCAGCGACATGCGGTTGCGAACAGCACGGCTATCATCAATTTTCGTTAAGCATGAAAAGGTGAGCGCCACAATGCGCTTAGCATCTTTTTGGGTGATGGGCTGGCCGCTGTGGGTTTCGTTGTAATAGGCCCAGGCACCTTCGTACAGTCTGCTGGCGTGTATTTCAATAATTTTGTTCAGACCCGGATCTGTGTAAAACTTCTTTTGCATGTCAGGCACGTGCACAAACCATTGTTGGTATCGGGGCTGATCAGCATCCGGCAATTCGTTTGCGGCCATACCACCTACCATGGCATAGTGGATCAAATCCATTTCTTCCGCCCCATAATTGGCCGCAAGCCACACTTGCCGCAAGGCGTGTTGCAAAATAGGAAGTTGGTCAATCCCATCGGCCAAATCGTACACCAACCGTTCTACCAATCTGCGGGTGATGCGGTTGCCGCTGAGCACCGCAGGCTCTTCAATTACCTGTTTGATTTCTTTGCGTTTCAAGCGGGGCACAAAAAACTGCGAGAAGCCAATGTATTCGGGCAAGCCGCGAAATGCCGAGCATTGCCCGATGTAATCGGATCGCATGGTACACACCACATATACGGGCAGGTTACGTTGCAGCGCGATTCGTGCCGTCTCTAACGCAAGGTTCACTACCACTTGCGAATCCTGCGAAGGCGTTTCGTTCAGATAGTTTTCCGGATTGGTGAAAAACTCCTCAAACTGATCGACAATGATTAATAGGTTAGCCGCACTGCGGGTTTTATTTTTCTTTGTGACTTCATCCAGTGTTTTCCAATGGTCATCCTTTTCGTCAGTATAAAAAGAGGAGTTGACATACAAGTCTATCAAGGATGAAAAGCCCCTCCGAAGTTCGGTTTCAATTGTGGCAGGCTGGGCGCTGAATGTACTTGCGACTGCGTTGGCCATGTTTCTCACCGGGCTGCGCTCCGGACGAAAATCTGTGACCACCCAATTCGTGTACTTGGCTTTGAAAAAACCGGCACGCGCGTTGGGGATCAATCCGGCATAAATCAGCGATGACTTGCCTTCGCCAGACGCGCCTGTGAGCATGAGAAATTTATTTTGCTCCAGCAGCTGTGCTACCTGATCGATTTGCTCATCGCGCCCTTTGAAATACAGCGACTCCTCTTC
>JAEUUB010000219.1 GCA_016787745.1 Cyclobacteriaceae bacterium | reverse complement strand
TAGTAATCCCGCCCGTACTCAGATAACACCCAACCCCATAGGCCGTGGCTGTCAGATACATATTTTGCACAGCACAAAACACGGCACCCAGTTCTTCCCATTCAGGCAAGCGACTGCCCGAATCCCGTTTCATGCCAACGGCTATAATGTGCGATGACTCCAGCGGTTTTGCTTGCAAACCCCGGTAGCGATCTTCCTGAAACGTACCGTTGGCGCTTGTCACTTGCTTATAACATTCACTTTGAAATTTCGCCAGCGATTTACGACCCTCTCCCGCAAAAACAACAAAGCGCCAGGGCTCGGTTAATTTATGTGTAGGAGCCCAATTTGCATTTTCCAACATTTGATTAATCACGCGATCAGGCACCGCTTCGCCTGAGTAATCTTTCGGAAAGACAGACCTGCGGCTACGGATCAACCGGTTTAATTCTTCTTGATTAAAATTCATTACGGATTGATTTTTGGCTAATTTAACTTTTGAATCCCAAACTACCCCCATGCGTAAATTCTTTGTCTTGTTGCTTTTGGCAACGTCTTGCACTCCAATCTATGTGCCTACCACCCGAAATGTGCCGCTGTTTCGCGAACGGGGTGAGTTTCAGGGGAGCCTTTATGTTACTACTGGCTTTGAAGCACAACTCGCCTACGCGCTAACCGATCACGTGGCCGTTATGGCCAATACAAACTTTTTTAAATACCATGTAGACAATCAGGATTACGATCGAAAAAATAGTTTTGCTGAAGGTGGATTAGGGTATTACAACGTTACGCGTAAATACAGAACCGAACTATTTTTAGGCTATGGCCTGGGCCAAGGCACCAGCTATGGATCATACTACTTCTTTACGCAATACTTTGGCCAGAAGGCTTTAGTGGCTACAGGTAAAATGAATCGGATTTTTATACAACCTTCCTTTGGCACCAACAATCGAAAATTTAACCTGGCATTTACAACCCGGCTCTCTTTTGTTGATTACACAGAGTTTTCATCAAATGATAACAATCCGAATAATGCCGTGGTAACGGTTAAGCCCGATGAAAAAGCCCATTTCTTTTTTGAGCCCTCAATTACCGGCAAGGTCCCTATCGCAGGAAATCTTCAGGGAGTTTTTCAGTTAGGATTAAATGCACCCATTCCCAGCGAAGTTTATTTTGATAAAGTGCCCGTTCAATTTTCTGTAGGATTGCAACTAAACACCGGAAGCCTGCGCACCCGTGTCTATTAAACCCAAACTCGGCCTGTTTGATCTCACCATGATTGTGGTGAGCCTGGTAATTGGAATGGGAATCTTTCGCACTCCCGTTGAAGTTGCCAACAAAGCCATAATACCCGAAATATTTTTTGTGGCGTGGATAGGCGGAGCGGTTATCAGTTTTTTCGGAGCGCTCACTTTTGCTGAAATCGGATCGCGCTATCCGGTAGCCGGGGGTTTTTATCGAATCTTCTCGCATTGCTATCACCCCGCTTTTGCCTTTATGGTAAACTGGATGACTGTAATTTCCAATGCAGCCTCAACAGCCAGCGTGGCGATTATTGGCGCGGAATACATTCAACCTATTTTGCTTCCGCAGATGGTTCCCGATTCAGCAATTCGTATCATCACGCTTTCCGCGATGGGTGTGTTGTTTGCCATCAATATGCTGGGCATAAAAATGAGCGCCCGCATGCTGAATGGTTTAATGATCATTAAAATCAGTTTGATTTTACTTTTAATTGCGGCCATTTTTGTGGCTCCTGAGCCCGTAGCTTCAGAGATGCCGGCAAAAGTGTCGTTGACTAACACCGATTGGCTGAAGGCATTCTGGCTTTGCTTTGTTCCGGTTTTCTTTACCTATGGCGGGTATCAGCAGACTATGAACTTTGGCAGCGACATACCGCAGGCCGCGCGTAATATGCCCCGCGCTATTTTTTATGGTATCGCAATTATTCTCTCTCTTTACCTGCTGGTAAACTTTTCGTACTTCCGCGTGCTGGGTTTTGAAGGGTTAAATAATTCGCCTACACTCGCTGCCGATGTTGCGCGGGTTTTGCTAGGCGACAGCGCTTTTAAAATTGTCGCCATCATCATGTTCCTTTCGGTGATGGCGTATGTCAATGCATCTATTATGTCGAACCCCCGTGTTTATTATGCGATGGCCGAAGACAAAGTGCTCCCGCCTATTTTCAAAAGAGTAAACAATCGCACGCAGGTGCAGGAGTTTGCCGTAACTGTTTTTGTGGCATTCATTGTCCTTACGTTGTTCTTTTCGTCTTCCTTTACGCAGGTGCTGGGGTATGTAATGTTTTTTGACAGCATTAGTTTGATTACTGCCTCAGCGGCCATTTTTGTGCTGCGTCATCGAGCCAAAAAGAGTGGCGACCCGCAGGGGATTTTTAAAATGCGGGGTTATCCGTGGTTGCCCGCATTTTTTATTGTGGTGTATACGCTGGTAAACATCAGTGTGCTGATTTCAAATCCGCAGGCCTCATTCATTGGGTTTGTTCTTTTCCTTTCGGGATTTCCACTTTACCTGGGACTACGAAAGATTATCAAGTGAGATTCTTTAAGTAAATTTCTTGGGCATTACAATAACAACATGGACTTATCCTACATCCTGAACGAACTGGGCGAAGAGCGCGAAAACTATTTCAACGCCATCGCACCTCCGATCGTGCAAACCAGTAATTTTTCATTTCGTACTGTGGCAGACTTCCGCCAGGCATTGGCCGATGAGTATGAAGCCATTCTGTACTCGCGCGGCAACAACCCCACGGTGGACATCCTGAGGAAAAAATTGGCCGCGCTGGATGGTGCTGAGGATGCACTTGTTTTTGGCAGTGGTGTTGCTTCCATCTCCATTCCGTTGCTGGCTCTTTTAAGCCAGGGCGATCATGTGGTAAGTGTAGCGAAGCCGTATAGCTGGACGATCAAATTATTTGAACGCCTGCTGCCAAAATTTGGCATCACCACCACGTTTGTTGATGGTACCCGAATTGAAAATTTTGAGAAAGCCCTTCAGCCAAACACCAAACTTATTTTCTTAGAATCGCCCAACACGTTTACCTACGAACTACAAGACATTGTTGCCGTGGCTACGCTGGCCAAAAGCAAGGGCTTGCTCACCATGATTGACAACAGTTATTGCAGTCCGCTGAATCAGAAGCCGTATACCCTGGGCATTGACCTGGTGGCGCAATCGGCCACAAAATTTATTGGCGGCCATAGCGATGTGGTGGCGGGCGTGGTTACAGGTTCTAAAACAATCATTAAGAAAATCTTTGATGCGGAGTTTTTAAACATCGGAGGAAACATTTCGCCCATGAACGCATGGTTGCTCATTCGCGGGTTGCGCACCCTGCCCCTACGCTTGCAACGCATTTGCGATTCCACAAAAAAAGTAGTTGCCTATTTAGACGGTCATCCAAAAATTGAACGTGTTATCTTTCCATTTCATAAAGACTTTCCGCAATATGAACTGGCGAAAAAACAAATGCAGGATGCAGGCGGGTTGTTTAGCGTGGTGTTAAAAGTGAACACGCTGCAAGAAGTTGAAAAATTCTGCAATTCGTTAAAGCATTTCTTTCTGGCAGTAAGTTGGGGTGGCCACGAATCGTTGGTGATTCCCTCGGCCGTTAGCATTAAGCCCCAAGATTTTGATGTTGCTAATCCGGCCCATCGTTTAATCCGGATTTATGTGGGGCTGGAGGATCCGGACTATCTGATCGCTGATTTGAACCAGGCGCTGGATCGGTGATCAATTTCCGGTTAGGTTTAGTGTATCTGTGATTGTCACCACCAACATGATTTATAACTAGCATTACTAAATTAAGTCAGCCCAAACGCATACGTTATGAAACGCAGAGACTTCATCATTAAAACCGCGGGCCTATCGGCTGCCTCGTTGTCGTATTCACAATTATATGCTCATGTGAACAAAACGTTGGAACGCACTGTCGATCAGACTAAGTACGATGTTATTGTACTTGGAGTCGGAAGCATGGGTTCGGCTACATGTTATCATCTGGCTAAAAAGGGATACAAGGTTCTGGGTTTGGAGCAATTTGAGATTCCACACGAACAAGGTTCACATGCCGGGCAAAGCCGCATCATCCGAAAGGCCTATGGCGAAGCTTCCAGTTATGTGCCTTTGCTGGAACGAGCCTATGAAAACTGGAAGACTCTTGAATCCGAAACAGGCGCCCAAGTTTACTACAAAACCGGACTCGTCTATTTTGGAGCCGCCAGAGATCCGTTTCTGGAAACGGTTAAACAATCCTCGGCCAAGTATAAAATTCAGGTAAATAATCTTACAGCCAAACAGTGCAGCGACAAGTATCCGCAGTTTAAACTCCCTGCTGATTTTCAGAGACTGGAAGAGCCCGATGCCGGACTACTTACTCCTGAGCGGAGCATTCTCTTATTTGTTCAGGAGGCATTATTTAAGGGTGCGGTGATCCGCACCAAAGAGCAAGTGTTAGAATGGAAACACGAAAA
Source organism: Cyclobacteriaceae bacterium (assembly GCA_016787745.1). Lineage (GTDB taxonomy): Bacteria > Bacteroidota > Bacteroidia > Cytophagales > Cyclobacteriaceae > ELB16-189. Next base: position 1,066 of record JAEUUB010000219.1, on the reverse strand, counting down.
GGGCACGGTAACGGTAAAGACAAATAGCGGTACTTACCAGGCCAGCAAATTGGTGATAACGGCAGGGCCGTGGGCCGGAAAAATGATGCCCGCGCTTGCTCCCAAATTAAAAGTAGCCAGGCAGGCCTTGGCTTGGGTAAAACCAAAGAAGTGGGACAATTTTGTTCTCGGAAAATTTCCATGTTGGATCCTCGAAAATAATGAGTATGATTTTTATGGGTTTCCAATTCTTCCGGTTGGAAAATTTGGCGGGCCGTTAGGATTAAAACTTGCCTTGCATTCCCCCGGGGGAGATGTTACCGATCCGGATGCGGTAAACAGAAATACGAAAGAAGTGGACGAAAGGGTTCTGATTCAATTTTTAAATCAATTTATGCCGGATGGATATGAAAGCACTCTCGTAATGAAAACCTGCCTGTATACCAATTCTCCCGATCAGGATTTCATTCTCGATTACCTGCCGGATTTTGATAAAGATGTAGCCTTTGCCAGTGGCTTCAGCGGCCATGGTTTTAAGTTTGCCAGTGTAATCGGAGAGATTATGGCTGATCTTGCGATCAACGGCTCAACCCGGTTACCCATTGATTTTTTAAGAGCTAAAAGATTAGGTTGATAGCAAGCGTATGAAAATCCTTCAAGCACTTTTTATTGGTTCGCTTCTTTTTTCTTGTGTGCCTTCCGCCAAACAAGGTCATAAAGCGACCTACCTTCAAACCGAAGAATTTACAAAACGTAATCTTCCATTCTCAGAAGCCGTGCAGTACGGAGACATGCTTTATCTGTCGGGGCAAATCGGAGATGTAAACAATAAATTGGTGCCGGGGGGTATTGGTCCTGAAACCATTCAAACGATGAAGAATATTCAGGATGTGTTGGAACGAAACGGCTCTTCGATGGATAACGTTATTAAGTGCACGTGTATGCTGGCCGATATAAATGACTGGGCGCAAATGAGTGCTGAATATATAAAATTCTTTCCTACCCATAAGCCGGCCCGCAGCGCGTTTGCGACAACAGGGCTGGCATTAAATGCCCGCATTGAAATTGAATGCGTAGCGTATCTTAA
>JAEUUB010000203.1 GCA_016787745.1 Cyclobacteriaceae bacterium | reverse complement strand
ACACATAGAGGCGCAGTATCCCATCTCGTTGGCCCAGTTTTCTTTAGCATCCGAATTTTTTAGTGGAAAGCATAACATTCTTGAATTTCCGGCACGGGCTAAAAAAGAATTTGGCGTTTCTATTGTAGAATATGTGTCTATGTTTTTTAATGGCAAGGAAACGGATGCCGCATTTGTGAAAGAACTTAAGACCCGTGCCAGCGATGCAGGTGTAACCAATCACCTCATTATGGTGGATGGCGAGAATATTGCTGATCTGGATTCAGCCAAACGACTACACGCGGTAGAAAGTCATTACAAATGGGTAGAGGTTGCCAACGAATTGGGATGTAAATCAATTCGTGTAAATCTGGGCAGCTTGGATCAGGAGGCAGGTGCGGAAGACGTAGCCAAGGCCGCGGTGGATGGGTATGGAAAATTGTTGGAGTTTGGAGAAAAAAACAACATGAATATTATTGTTGAGAACCATATCAGTCATTCCTGTAACGGAAAATGGCTGGCCGGGGTGATGAAACAAGTGAACAACAAACGAGCGGGTGTGCTCCCCGACTTTGGAAATTTTTGCGTGAAGCGAACCAAACCAGAAACCATGGATATAGCCGGATACATGGCCACTAAATGCGTTGAAGAGTATGATAAATATTTAGGTGTGGAGGAGTTGATGCCGTACGCAAAAGGGGTAAGCGCAAAAACCCATAAGTTTGATGCCCAGGGCAATGAAACTGAGATTGATTTTGTAAGAATGTTTGATATCATCAAAAAATCAAAGTTTAAAGGAATTATTGGCATTGAATACGAAGGCGGTCTGATGCATTCCATGGGACAACCCGGATATCTCTCCAATGAAGAAGGCATTAAGGCAACTAAAAAATTAATTGAGAGGGTGGCCTGAAGGAAATAACCTTATATCGGCCATGTACTCTATGACGTCCGCGATTAACACAAAGGGAATTTCCGAAAAATCCCTGCATCCTTTTACAATGGCCAACCGGTGCTTCCGGCAATACTAAAGTAGGTGGCACGAATAGCCGTTTGTTCGTCCTTCATACCAAAAACAGATTTTCAGAACGCTTCATCCAGAAAAGAATAGGTAAAGATACTTAGACAAAAAAATATGATCCTACTTATTCCCTTTGATTTCAATCTTCCCTTCTACCCATGGCCTGCCTCCCAAATAGAAATTCATTCCGGTAGATTGCTCTATGTCTATTAATCCATTTCTGGTTTCTATGGATCGAAGACCGATGCTCTTTCGTAATTCATTCACAGCCATCCATTCTTCTTTCGTGGGCGGATTCAAAAAACCATAATCCGCTTTTTCCCATCCTGCCTTCACGGTTCTATACCAACCATCCAGCATGGCAAATTCCCAGGGCGACATTTGGCCTGTTGCAAGGGCGTTGAGCAAACTTGGCTTTACAAACTGATAGAGGGTATCTTGCTGAACATAGGCTTGTGAAATTGAATTGTGATGACTGAGTATGGTAGCCATCCAAAAATTGTTGCCAATCAAACGTTCTCCCGGATAGCCCCAATCATTCAAAATAGTAATCAACTTATCTATTTGTTTTTCACTGTGCGGGGCAAATTTCTTCTCGGCATACCGATCCTGACCCTTTGAGCCAAACGTAAACAATGCTCCGATTGCCTTCCACTGATCTTTCGAAAACATTTTCTTTACTTTCTTACGCGCGTCCTGATTCAAATAGGTTTCATATTCATTTCTCCACAATCCATACTCTTTTTTTATCAACTTCCATTGAGGATCAATCCTCCGTTTCTCCAAATAGGTATTGTGCTTAATGGATTTTAATGTCCAGCCCGACTTAATACCGGCAATTAAATACTTCCAACATTTTTCCTCTTCCTTGGCAGCAAGGGCGATTTGTGTTGCAATCTGATAGTCATTCAGAAAGACGAAATCATAGGCGGTGAAAACCTCCTCATAAATTTTCAACGCTTCTTCATACTGATTATGAACGATAAATTCTTCGGCTTCATTTATCCGAGCGTGATACTGAGCATAGTCTTG
>JAEUUB010000191.1 GCA_016787745.1 Cyclobacteriaceae bacterium | reverse complement strand
TTGTCCCTCCAAATCGCGGGGTGGAGCAGTTGGTAGCTCGTTGGGCTCATAACCCAAAGGTCACAGGTTCGAGTCCTGTCCCCGCTACAGACATAAATAGTAAACCCTTGTAAATCAATAAATTTACAAGGGTTTTGTTTTTATGGCAGAAGGATTTGTGGTCGGAATCAAAGTTATGTATAATGGTTTTTAACGACTCACGCGTAAAAATTTCCAAGCATTGTGTGCAAAAGGAGCGGGTGTTTGCAATAGTAAGTCGGGTGGTTAGTGGTAGCCGCTCCGATGAATATTAACGCGCTAAAATTCAGAGAGTATAATAGATATCCTTTATTTCATTTCATCCAAAAACGTAATAACCTTACTAAAGTGATTGATCGGTTCGATGTGCTTGCCGTGTACGACAACATGCTCGTATCGGTGCATAAAGTTTTTCAGCCTCAGCCGTCCCATCAAACTCTCCGACATTTTGGTGGCGGGCCATTGTTCGTCCTGGTCCGCTGAAAGGATGAGAACAGGACCATTGATTTTCTCCACTTCAATTTCGGCATTCTCCACGGCTGCTGTATCTTCTAACATGATTGAAAAGGCTCCAAACAAATCCCCCTTCAACGCAGGCCAAATGATTCTGAATGGAGCAGATACATATTTTGCTTCCTGATTATTATACATCCACGAAGATGTATTGGCCGATATGGTAAGAGCCGGAAAACTAACATGTGAAGTTGAAAGTGCAATCACGCCTTTGAAGCATGAATACCTACTGGCAAGGTTCAACACCAACTCGCCTCCCTTCGAAGCCCCCATCAATACAATACGGGAAGTATCAATGTGTGGCGTTCGTCTGGCGATACTGAGAATAGTATCTGCAATAGCATTGAGAGAGATGCGGTCAAGTGAACTGGGCGAATTTTCAGTTCTGAAATACCCAATCGCGAGTACTGCAAATCCATGGGCTAACAATGAATCGCGTTTGTCTTTCAAATAATTTCGCTCCCAGTCATTTCCGCCTGAGCCGCCTCCAAAGGCAACAATCAAGGGTTGCTTCGCACCATCACTCAGGTATAAGTGCGTATCCATTTTTCCATGATTATCCGATAAAGGAGGGGTGCGCCAACCCAAATAGAAAAAGATAGCGACCAGTAAGAACACAGCAATTCCAACAATTTTTTCCTTCTTCATATAAAATTACTTTTTAGGATTTACGCCTTCTCCAAACAGTGAAAACAATTGTACTAACCAGAATCAAAATCCAACCAAGTCCAATTGAACGAATCATTCCATCCATCAGCATGGGAAATAGAAACGTATCTACTTTTCCGGTTTTAAGGAAGACCCACTCACTTGCCAATTTTGTGGCGATCGTTGGGTTACCGGTTTCAAGAACAATAATCCCGTCACCCGTTTCAGGATTCAATCTTACAGCGGTATTTACAGGTGGCGTACTTTTTCCATCATGGCCTATAATAAAATCATTACAGCCTGTAGTTGCATAAAGTACCGTTCCCAATCCCCAAATAGCAACGCCCATCGATTGACCGTGCGGTTCCCGCATAACCGCAAGTGTTTCTGGCTTAATCACATTTCTGCCAATGGGTTCGTTATTCTTCCCTTTCAAAAACATCTGAAAGAATAATTCCAAATCTGATAGGGAAGCATAGAGTGATGTAGCGGCCAAGGAGGTGTAGAGATGATGAGCAGCCGTGCTCCCATCCTTGTTGTAAAACTCCGCTAACGCTAAACCAGATGAATCTTCCCACACATACGAAGAGTGCAGCATGTTTAAAGGAATAAAAACATTTTCCCGCATGTAAGAAGCAAAGGATTGTCCGCTCACTTCTTCCATCAATAGCTGCAAGAGAGTGTAGCCACCACCGGAGTATTTAAACTCACTGCCGGGTTTAATGCCAACGCGTACTTCACCGTTGATACCTTCGTCAGCATCGGTTGCTTTGGTTAAGGATTGTTCTATGGATTGTACTTGTGCACCCGTTTCAAAACCTGAATAACCAAGTCCATCCGTAAGACCTGCCGTATGACTTAACAATCTTCGTACAGTCACTCCTTCGTTGTTGAATTCACCGGGTGGCAATTGCCATCGCGTTAAATAGTTGCTTACCGGGGCATCTAAATCAAGTTTGCCATCTTCAACCAGTTTCATTATGCCAACGGCAGAGATCCACTTACTCAAAGATGAAACCTGAAACACAGTATGCCTGTCTACAGGTTTTCCTGCGGAATAGAATTTTTCGTCTTCAACAATTCCATCCTCCATTAAAGCCATTGCAAAGTTTCCCACGAATTGTTTATTCATTTCCCCATCAACAGCCTCCAGAAAGGACGCAGCCGTATTAGATTTAGCAATAGGTTGATGAAACCAACCACCCACCGTACCAAAAAGGACAACACCAGCCCATAGCAGCATGAGCAGAACCATCCATAAAGTTGAGAGTAGCATTTTTTTCATACTGATTGAAATGCTTTGATTAAGCTGCTGTTGTCTCTGGAGATTTAGACAGATATTCATACCCGCGATAGAGCACCAGTATTTCTACAATCACGGCAGGTATGAAGACCACATAAGCGATGAAAAATAAGACCACTGTAATGAGTAAGCAGCCCATCACAATTTCTAGTATTCCGGCTAGTCGGGAAAGCTCACCCATACTGTCTTGCAGCCGTATAAGCGATACGCCAAATACAATGCCCACCGCACCCATTAACACACTGATAACTGAATATGGAATCCAAAGACTCTCTATATCATCCACCGAAAGTGAGCTTATATCTAAAATGCCTTTGCTCACCGTAGCGATAATAAGCGAGTAGGCTGCTATCTTTAACAATGAGTTTTCAAATAGCGTACTTAAGGCAATGAATCCTCTTGCAAAGATCACAAGCGAAATCACCATTACGATTATAAGACCAGTGTAGATAACATTCATCCGGAAGCCCCAATCGTGACTACCTGTAAACCAGGAAATATCCATAGCTCCTAAAATAATTTCAGAAATCAGATAGACCGCTCCCGCCAGTACGGCTATTAATAAAGTGTTTCGGTTGGTGTTGGGCAATCTTGTTTGTGTTTCCATCACTTGGTTTTGTTTGGTTGAAAATGACTCATAACTCTCTCCAAGTGCTTCCAATAAAATTTTTACCGTAATCGTCCGGGGCAATACCTCACCCGCTTCTATGCGCTGAATGGTGCGCACGCTCACGTGGCTTTTTTCCACTAACTCTTCCTGCGTCAGATTTTTTTCTTTGCGTAAAGCAGTCAGTCGCCTGCCCAGTTCCGGTTGTTGCATACCTATTTTATTGAAGCACAATGTTACGCGTTTAACGGGCATGAGTAAACCAGCCGTTGCCGTTTTCACCCGTCATTTGCCCGTCATTTGAAAGGAAAAGGCAAAACAATCCATCTTTTAGTTATTTTACTGAGGATTGGCATCAATGCTTTTGCGGTTGACAAGAAAGTGAAGGAAGTTCTAACAACCCCGGGGCGGGTAATTCTGCGTAGAAGTAATCTCGTTAAATCTTCGAGAAAACGGTTCGATATTCGACCGCTTGAGGCTACAAAGAAGGCTTTCAGGAATGGAAGCCTTCTTTACTTACCTCAATAATTAATCATCCTTCAATCAAAAAAGATTCCTGTCAATAAATTCATTCCGGAATTTGCCTGCAGGGTCGTACTGCTTCATCAATTCTTTAAAGTCATTGAGCTTTTCAATGCGCGTTTGCAGCACCGATGGCGCGAGGGTAAACAGCTTCCCCCAATGAGGGCGTGCGTTGAACGGAGCCAGTTGCTCTTCTAATAAAGGCAGCAACCCCATCACCGCATCCCATTCTTGTTTCCACGTAGTGTGAATGGCTACACATGCTTTGCCATAACACGGACTCATCCACAGATTATCGGCTGCCACGCTGCGGATTTCTGAAATAAAAAGGTGGGGATGAATCTTTTCACTCAACTCCTCTATCGCCATCATTGCGTCATAGCCATTTTCCAACGGCACAAAATATTCCGATTGC
>JAEUUB010000139.1 GCA_016787745.1 Cyclobacteriaceae bacterium | reverse complement strand
TGAGGATAAAACATCCACTCATTGCTTTCAGCAAACTTTCGAAGTTCTAATTGGCGTGGGCTTAATTTTATTTCGAAAGTGTTTAAGGATTCGAGCGAGAATTTTCTTGCGGCCAAGGGATGATTCGAGAAGGGCTTAAACCGGTCAAACCCCGTTGAAACAATGGAACCTCCTGCATGCGTAAACTCATCCTCCAGATGATGAAGGTATTCCATAAAGCTGTGATCCAATAAATGTGCTTCTGAAAAATCGATCACTACTTTTTTACTGCGATCAACCGGCTCCAAAACCTTTTTGAAGCCAAGTAAATTGGAAAAAATTGCCGACTCATTAATTTTTAATAAATATTCCTTTCCCTGATCTGAGATTTCATAGTGAGCTTTGAATAGACTTCTGAAAGGCACACCATTTAAAATATGAAATAAGAATTTCATTAAAATGCCCGCCCCTACACCTACTAATAAATCGGTAGAAACCGTTACAATTATTGTAACAATGAAAATAACCAACTGCTCGGCACCGATTTTGTAAGTCTTAAAAAATTCGTTGGGCGAAGCCAGACGGTAGCCAACAGCAATTAATAACGCAACTAAGGCAGTATTCGGAATCATTTCGATTACAGGAATGAATAGCAACATGGCAACGAGTAGGAAAAGGCCATGAAAGAAATTGCTCCACCGGGTACGGGCTCCAAAATTTATGTTCGCTGAACTACGGGCAACTTCCGAAATCATAGGAAGACCACCCAACAGCCCCGATAAGGCATTGCCGGCCCCAACCGCCATCAAATCTTTATTGGGATTTGAAACTCGTTTCCAGGGATCCAGGCCGTCAATTGCTTTTACTGTAAGCAGCGACTCCAGACTATTTACCAACAGAAACATGAGTACATATTTCCAAAATACGAAAGAGCCGATCAGACTGAAGTCTGCATTTAACCCAACGTTTTGCCAAAAGTCGCCAATCTTCACCATGTCAAAGGCAGGTTCGGTATGTTTAAAATCCATCAACCATGCCAGGGGAATAGTTACCAGCAATACGACTACAGGTGGAGGAACTTTTTTAACCAGGCGCCCTTTTAATAGGGGGAGGCCAAAGATTATTATCAAACTTACAATTCCGATAAAGGTTACCCGCAAATCTTCATGAATAATTGAATCGGGTATCATGCTAAAAAGTTCCAACGGCTCTTTACCTTTTAGCAAGGCTGGATCTATACCCAATAAAATGTGAATTTGCTTGGAGAAAATGATTAAGCCGATAGCCGCTAACATTCCGTGCACGGCAGAGTGTGGAAAGAAGTCACTCAGAGATCCAAACTTTAACCAACCAAAAACAATTTGAATTAGGGCAGCAACCACAATAGCCCCTAAGGCAAGTTTCCAACCTTCCGTACCTCCACCCATTTCGGTTAC